>CANRHG010000012.1 GCA_947630385.1 uncultured Eubacteriaceae bacterium | reverse complement strand
AAGATCTAGAAAAACTGAACTTACTGGAAAAGACCGAAGACATCGAACATAACGTCGGGACCTGCTACCGTTGTGGTACGACCGTGGAAACGATGACGAGCGAACAGTGGTTTGTCGCGATGAAGGATTTGGCCGAACGGGCCATTGAAGCGGTTCGAAACGGGGAAACGCGTTTTATTCCGGACCGTTTTTCAAAAATTTATTACAACTGGATGGAAAACATCCGCGATTGGTGCATCTCAAGACAGCTTTGGTGGGGTCATCAGATTCCGGCCTATTACTGTGACGAATGTGGCGAGACGATCGTTTCAAAAGATAAACCGGAAAACTGTCCGGTCTGTGGCTCGCATGAGATTCGTCAGGACGAAGACGTTCTCGATACCTGGTTTTCTTCGGCGCTTTGGCCGTTTTCAACCCTGGGTTGGCCCGAAGCTACTAAGGATCTGGAGAAATTCTATCCCAATACGACGCTTGTAACGGGCTATGACATCATCTTTTTCTGGGTAGCCCGAATGATTTTTATGAGCTTATACGATATGGGCGAAGTCCCGTTTAAAGACGTCTACATTCATGGCCTGATCCGAGACAGTCAGGGAAGAAAGATGAGTAAGAGTCTCGGTAACGGGATCGATCCGCTTCAGGTCATCGACGACTTCTCGGCCGACGCGTTACGGTTTGCGATCATTACCGGAAATGCCGCGGGGAACGACGTTCGTATGAGCGATGAAAAACTCGAGTGGGGACGAAATTTCTTAAACAAGATCTGGAACGCTTCGAGATTCGTTCTAATGAATATCGACGAACGGGTGGATTCGGCCGACGGGTTAGAACTCGAAGATATGGACAAGTGGATCTTATCGCGGGCGAACAACCTGGTTAAAGAAGCGACCGCCAACATGAATAAGTATGAGCTCGGTCTAGCGGCTCAAAAAGTTTATGATTTTGCCTGGAACGAATTCTGTGACTGGTACATCGAGCTTGTAAAACCCAGACTGTACGGGGAAGACGAAAAAAGTAAGAAGGCGGCTTATTTTACACTCGTGAGGGTCCTGGAAACCATCTTAAAATTGCTCCATCCGGTGATTCCATTTATTACGGAAGAAATTTATGGTTACATCCCGGGACAGGAAAACGCCCTGATCATAGAGAGTTGGCCGGTTTACGACGAAGCTTTCAATTTCCCGAAACAGGAAGAAGATCTGGATCTTTTGATGGACGTTATCCGCTCGATAAGAAATATCCGGGCCAATCTAAACGTTCCGGTCAAAAAACAGACGGGACTTTACCTTACGGAAGAATCGGACCTCAGCAAATACTTACCCGAACTGGGAAGACTTGCCGGGATCGACGCCGTTTCTATAATAGAAGAAAACTTCGACAAAAACGCTTACGCTTCGGACAAGGTCCGTGGGACTGAGATTTTCTTAAAACTCGACGATTTGATCGATAAAGATAAAGAGATCTCTAGACTTAACAAAGAAAAGGTAAAACTCGAAAAAGAACTGTCGAAGGTAAGAAATAAACTGGCCAATGAAAACTTTATCAGTAAAGCGCCTGAAGCCGTCGTGGCCAAGGAACGCGACAAATTGGCGGAATTTGAAGACAAGTACGATCTCGTCGTCTCACAACTAAATTATTTTGAAAATGTATAACATCCTTTGTTTTGGAGACTCCAATACGTTCGGTTACGATTATCTGACCGGAGGACGCCTGGATTATAGCGAGCGCTGGACCGGGATCTTGCAACAACTTTTAGGAAATAATTTTAACGTTATCGAAGCCGGTCTAAACGGCCGTACGACGGCCTTTGACGATCCTTTCCGTTACGACCGTAACGGAAGGACGGTTCTTCCGATGATCCTAGATCAAAGCCGCCCGCTCGATCTGGTTATTCTTTTTCTAGGCTCGAACGACTTAAAACAAACTTACGGCCAGGACGCGAATTCGATCGCTTTGGGTCTGCAGTCGCTGATCCGACTGATCAACGAACGACCCTGGGACAAACTTTATCCAAAACCGAAAATTTTGGTTCTGTCGCCGCCGGTAATAACAAGAGCTTGTCTTGAAGGCGTTTCAGAGTTTTCGGAAAGTTCCGTTGAAAACGCCCATAAGCTTTCGTATACGTTTTTAGAGATCGCCAAACGCCACGGCTGTTTTTATACCGATTTGGCTAAGACGGTCAAGGTCTGTCCGGACGGTCTTCACCTCGATAAAGAAGGCCACAAACAAACGGCAAGGATTATATTTGAGGAGATAAAGAATGAAATCTTATAGAAAGGTTTTGCATTTTCATACGCCTACTAGAAGAGCGATCATCAACATAACCTACGAAGTACAAAAAGCGATCGAAGATTCCGGGATCGAACAGGGACTTTGTCTGGTTAACGCGATGAACATCACGGCTAGCGTTTTTATCAACGACGACGAGTCGGGCCTTCACCGAGATTATGAGCGTTGGCTGGAAAAGCTCGCGCCGGAGAAGCCATATTCCCAGTACGACCACAACGGTTTTGAAGACAATGCGGACGCGCACTTAAAGCGGACGCTCGTTGGTAGAGAGGCCGTTGTCGCCGTCACGGACAATCACCTGGATTTTGGAACCTGGGAGCAGATCTTCTACTACGAGTTCGACGGAAAAAGAGATAAACGCGTGCTCATCAAAATTATTGGAGACTAGGAATGACATCGGTACCTATATTTTCGCCTAGAACGTAGCTTTTAAAAAGCTGAGGCTAGACTGTCAAAATGAAGTTGAGTGAAACTGAACTTCAATTTGACAGTTAAATAATTTATGAGCCCAACGAAATACGCTGGGCTCATTTTTATCTGATCAAAAAAAGAAATAGAGATTGAAAAAATTTGGAATTTTTATTATATTACGGGGGTACCTTCAGTACAATTATAAAAGGAGCCTAGGTTCTGTACTAATCACCTCGGAGGTTGTCTTTTAATATGGGGAAGCACTCAAAACGCTATATTAAAAGCTTCTGAATATTAAAACTAAAAATCAAAAACCAGTTTAAACCTAGGTTCCCTTTAAAATAATTTTATATGAAGCTCCTAAAATAAAATGTCACTTTTGAATAGTTGTCGTTTTTATTTATCCTTCAAAGTCGTTGTCTTTTAGGAACTTCGTACGAGCTTCCCAAGCTGGAAATAGAGCTTCCGGAATCTGTTTATAAACTTCGTAAAGTTGTTCGTAGATCTTAACGTTTTCCGGAATCGGTTCGTAAACCCTTTCTACCTGACAGAAGGAATCGTAAGCGTCATCGAGTGAGTCGAAGAGTCCTGCAGCATAAGCGGCATTGGCTGCAACGCCTTTGGCTCCAAATTCTGTTCCTCCAGGTAAACTGATTTTGGCATTACAGATATCGGCAAATATCTGGCACCAAACTTCAGATTTCGTACCACCACCGGATAGACGGATATCAGTAACGGGATAAGTGTAGGCGTCTAGGCAGTGTTTATTCGCAAAAGCCATACCTTCGTAGACCGCACGGTGCATCGTGTGACGGTCGGTCCCCATGTTTAAACCGAAGAAATTACCACGAGCGTTTGTATTCGTGAACGGAGCTCTTTCTCCAGCAGCATTCATGTATGGATGATAAATGACCCCATTACTTCCAGGATTGACTTTGGCGATCTCTTCATCGTAAAGTTCAAAAACACTCCTGCCTTCTTCTTTAGCTCTTTGAGTGTCTTCATAAGAGAAGTTTCCATTGAACCAGTCGGTATTCGGTGTGCCGGTCAGCGGCGCGATGAGTTGTTCCCACATTCCTGGATAGCTGCTGATCGTCTGGCAACCGAGCATCGGTGAAGTCGCGAATTCAGGCATACTGACCATGATAACGCCGGAAGTTCCTAAGATGATGTTGGCTTGTCCTGGATGGATTGCGCCGACACCAGCGGTACAGCAGACAACGTCCCAACCGATCGAGGCAACAGGCGTACCTTCTTTTAGACCGGTCTGTTCAGCCGCTTCTTTGGTCACGTAGCCGGCTACTTCCCAAGGATTTTGCATCGGCAGGAATTTATCCTTTAGATCTTCAATGCCTTCGATCTTCATGACTTCTTCGTTGTATTCTCTGTCTGGACCGACCTGAGAATAGAAATCTGTCGCGTTCGTCCCGAAATTACCGGTCAGGTTGTAGCACATCCAGTTCGTATTTAAGACAAATTTATCGGTCTGATCTAGGATTTCCGGTTCGTTCTCTTTCATCCAAGGCAGTAAGATTCCGACGTCACCGGTCATGAGCCAGTTACTCGTGCAGTTGAAGATGTCTTCCATTTTTCCGGATTCGATCCATTCTTTAGTCATATCTGCACAACGCGCGTCGTTCCAGAGGATTCCGTTACGGACAGGCTTATTGTTTTCATCTAAGAAGCAAACACCGACGCCTTTTCCACCAAGACCAACGGCTAGGATCTCTTCGTTTGAAACGCCACTTTTTTCGATCAAATCTTTGATAACGCCTGCGACCGCTTCCCAATCAGTATTCATGTCGAATTCCGACCAGCCAAAATGTGGTTCTTGTACTGGTGTTTCTCTTGCGGCTACTTCGATTTCATTCCCATTTAAGTCAAACAATGCGGCTTTAACCATAGAAGTACCGGAGTCGATACCGACGACATAGCCTTCTTTTTTTTCTTTCATTTACTTTCTTCTCTTTCTTTTTTAACTTCGTTCCAAGCCATAAATGGCCTTTGTACGTCCCATGTTCCGCCGTCGCAAGGAACATTTACGCCAGTTGTGTATTCACTTAGATCACTAGCAAAGAACCAACATAGTTTTGCGATCTGTTCAGGTGTACCAAATTCTCTCATCGGGATCTGGTCCAGTTTAGCGTCCGGTCTTTCTTCAATAATGTGGTGGACCATTGGTGTATCGGTCACTGACGGAGCGTAGCCGTTTACGCGAATCCCGTACGGCGCACATTCAGCCGCCAATACTCTCGTAAGAAGTCGTACGCCAGCTTTTGTCGCGCCATAGATACCTAGGCCAAAATCTGGGAACTGACCTAGAATCGAATGTGCGTTTATGATACTGCCACCATTTTCATTTCTCTTCATGATTTTGATGGCTTCACGGCTCGTATTCAAGACGCCTTTGAGATTAACATCGATCAGAGCGTCGCAGTTCTTATCTGTAAAATCTTCGATGCGTTCTCGAATGAAAATACCTGCGTTGTTGACCTGGACGTCGATCTTACCGAATTCATCGTCGATCTTTTTATATACGTCTTTGACTTGATCTCTGTTTGTTACGTCACATTCTAAGGCTAACGCTTTTGTACCCAGTTCTTCCGCTTCTTTCGCGGTCGCAAGCGCGTTTTCTAAATTTTTATCTAGGGCCGCTACGTCGTAGCCGCGTTCAGCAAAATAAAGAGAGATAGCTTTACCAATGCCTTGACCGGCTCCGGTCACAACGATGACGGGATTGCTTTTTTCTTCGTTCATTCTTCTACACCTTCTAAAATATCAATCGAAGCTGAGACGCCTAAACGGTCCGCTCCCGCTTCGAGATTGGGGACGACGTCTTTGTATTTTCGCATCCCGCCCGAAGCTTTGACTTTCATCGTGTCAGGAATAGATTCTTTCATTAATTTGACGTCTTCAGGTTTAGCTCCGCCTGTGCCAAAACCAGTCGATGTCTTCACAAAATCCGCTCCTGCGTTCGCGGCGGCTTTACAGGCCTGCACTTTTTCGTCGTCATCGAGGTAACAGGTCTCGATAATGACTTTGACTAATTTATCCCCTGAGGCATCAACGACCGCTTTGATGTCGTCTTCGACCTTTTTGAGATCTCCGGCTTTTAGGGCTCCGATATTCACGACCATATCGACTTCATCGGCACCTTTTTCAATAGCATCTTTTGCTTCAAAGGCCTTTGTTTCTGAAGTGTTCGCTCCTAAAGGAAACCCGATAACCGTACAAACTTTGACAGGCGAATCTTTGAGTTGTTGTGCCGCTAACTCGACGTTCGTGGGGTTGACGCATACCGAAGCCGCTCCGATCTCATCCGCTTCTTGACAGATACGAATGATCTCTTCCGGCGTTGAAAACGCTTTGAGTAACGTATGGTCCATCATCCCGGCTAATTCTTTTTTATTCATTACGACCTCACAACATATTTTGTTCTTTCAATAAAGCAGTTATTTTTTCTTTGTCTTCTTCGGATAGATCAGACAGTGGTGGGCACATTTGACCTAAAGGTCTTCCGAGTTGTTCACTGACATACTTATAAGCCGACATGAACGGACCAGTCTTTAAAGCTTCTCTGACCCGCAGGACCTTATCCTGCAATTCGATGGCCTTATCCCAGTTCTTGTCTTTGCAAGCTTTGACCAGATCAACGATCAGTTCCGGGTAAACGACGCTGATCAATGAAATAACACCCTTGCCGCCAAGCATCATCGTCGTAACGATCTGCGCATCGCTTCCAGCTAGTAATTCAAAAGAATCTTTATCGTCTAGCAGTGATAAGGTCGTCTGTTGTTCGATGATGTTTTGAGTCGAATCTTTATAGCCCCTGAAATTAGGATTTTCGTTAAAAAGTGTCGTTACTTGTTGTGGACTCAGTTTATTACCTGTTTCAGGTGCGTTGTAAATGTAAACTGGTAAATCTACACTGTCTGCGATCTGTTTATAAAAATCTAAGATCCCCTTGCTTGTGTACTTGTAAACGACTGGCGGAGTGATGATTATGGCATCTACCCCTAGTTCTTCATAGGTTTTTGCTTGTTCCTTTCCGTTTTTGATAGAGTTTGCGATTATGTTTCCCATAATCGGCACCCTCTTATCGACCGTCTCGATAATCGTCTTCGTCGCGGCATCTCGATCTTTATCAGAGAGCATCAGGGCCTCACTGGCTAGTCCATTGACGAACAATCCAGTGATCCCGTTGTTGATCATGAAATCAACTTCATTTTTTAGTGCTTCGTGATCGATCTCACCTTCAGCGTCAAATAAAGGCATATCAACCTCCTAAATGTGATTGTTGGAGAACATTATCAGACATCTGTTTTGATTAAACAATAGATTTTTGAAATTTTATTCATAATTTAGTATATTTGAACATATGTTCAACCGAACGGGTAAAAATGCGCCTCAGAATATGAAAAAATTATCATTGTTAAAACGTGAAATTGCTGTTAAATTAATTGAAAAACTACTGTACAAAAATATAGAAAATAGTGGTGTGGCCTTGTAATTGAATTTTTTATAGAATTGGTGGCTCTCATGAAAGAATCAACGAACCGTGCGCTACTGAGTAATATCGCGCATGAATATTATGAAGAAGGTAAAACGCAAGCTGAAATAGCAAAGTTATACTCTATTTCAAGACCTCAGATCTCGAGAAAATTAGAGGAAGCCCGTAGAAAAGGAATCGTTAAAATTTTTATTGACCGCGATGAAGAGGATATCAACGACTTGACCCAGAACCTCCAAAGTCATTTTAAGTTAAAAGGCCTCAAGATCGCTTCTGTTCCACACGAAAACGACGAACTGACTGTGCGGATCACGGCCAAAGTCGGGGCAGATTATTTACACGAATTCATCGAACCCTACGACCGTATAGGTTTTGGCTGGGGCTGGACGATCTATGAGATGGTCAAACAGTTCCCGAAGATGCACTTTCCGGTCGATTTGATGTGTCAACTCGTCGGCAGTATCGATAACACGAAGATCCATTGTTATTCAAACGATATTCTTTCGTTGTTATCACGAAAGCTAAACGCTAAAAACAGTTACAACTTTCCTTTCCCGGTGATGGTCAATAATGCCAATATCGCCAGATACATAAAAAAAGACGATAAATTCATCGAGACCATGGAAAGAGGGAAATCCTGTAACAAGGTTTTTTTGAATATCAATTTACCGGACGAAGATTGTTGCCTTTTTAAGTCCAATTACCTGAATAAAAAGGATTTAAATCAACTGGCAGATCTACATTCAGTCGGGAGCGTTTGCTGCCGGTTTATCAACGAAGACGGTTGCATAAGCTCTCCAGATATCAACGAAAGGACTTTAGGGATCGAACTCGAGGATTTAAAAAATGTCGATTTAAAATTAGCCTGTATTACCGGAGCGGTCAAAGCGGATATCTTAAAAACCACCTTAGACCATAAACTCATCGATGTTTTGGTGATCGATTCGCTCTTAGCTAGAGAGCTCAACCGCTTGATTTAGTAGGCGTTATAAGATTTTGAGTTCACCGACTTTTTGGAAACGTTCTTGTCGAAACTAAATTAGGATAAATTTCTACTTGTTTCACCCTAACATCGTTTATGTAACGGATAAAACTTCTCAAACTGGTTTTTTGAGGTAAAAATATGGGTAAACGTTGTTCTACCGGAAGAGGAAGGTTTTTGTTTGAGAGCTATCTGGGCATCGCTGAAGAAGCGGATTTCAGATAACCTGTGTTTGTAACCATCTTAAAAATAAAAAATCCGTTTTTTGTCAAACTAGGTTTTGGAAGAACCTCAAAGGATAAAAAACGGATTTTTATTAAAAAGGCAATAAATTTAGAAATTAATTTCTGAAACGTTCCAAAAGGCGAAGATTCGGATAAAAAACAGTGATTTTTATCCAAATTGTCAACTTGTGTCCAAATTGTAACGAAATTTATGCTATAATGTAACCGTACTTGAGAAAAGCCATCGAGTGTAAAACTAAAAGAGGAAGGAGATTTTATGAAACGGTTCCTTAATGGCATAAAAACCGTTATTTTTACTTTAATCTTAATTACTCTAACATTACCAAGCGCATTAGCACAAGCTTCAAATAGCATCGATTTGAAGGCTCTTAGTTCAAATGAATCTTCAAAATCGATGAATATCGTTTATCAGTCACAAGTTAGTAACATCGGTTGGACAGAAGCGGTACAGACCAATGAAGTTTCTGGTGAGAGTGGAAACAACATCGAAGCGATAGCGCTCTCGATCCCTACTGCTCTTGGTCATGTTAAATATCGATCTTTTGTAGATTCAGAAGGTTGGCAAGATTGGGTTGAAGATGCCGACGTATCCGGCACCGTCAATCAAGGTAAAGCAATCCAGGCCGTACAGATCGAATTGACCGGAGACGCCGTCAAAAAATACGACGTTTACTATCACGTCAACGTCAAAGGTTTCGGCTGGATGGACTGGGCCAAGAACGGTGAAGTCGCAGGAACTATTGGATTAAATCAAAGCGTACAAGAATTACAAATAACCTATACACAAAAAGACGGAGCTGCTCCGGGATCAACGCAAATTGCTTCTATCGATCAAAGTAGCCTCCCGTATCAAAACAGCATCAGATATTCAGCCCACGTTCGTAACATCGGCTGGATGGACGAAGTTTCCGACGGCCAAACCGCCGGAACGACGGGAAAAGGCTTACCGATCGAAGCTCTAAAAATCAATCTTGGAAATTACGAAGCTTTAGGCGATATCAGTGGGGTAACCTACGAACTTCAGTGCCAGGACATCGGTTGGACAGCACCGGTTTCCAACGGAGCTGAAGGAGGTACGACCGGCCAGGCAAAACATGCCGAAGCGATTAAAATCAACTTAACTGGTAGAATGGCTCTGGCTTACGACGTTTACTACCGCACCCACGTTTCCAACTACGGTTGGTTAGACTGGGCGAAAAACGGCGAAGTCAGCGGAACCGTCGGACTCAACGCTCCGATGGAAGCCATTGAAATCAAACTGGTCGTCAAAGATGGGCAGGCTCCCGGCGAAACCGCCGAAGCCGCAATCAATAAAGACGAACTTGCGGCCAAAGCTGCGGTAAATTACAACGTTCATGTTTCAAATATTGGCTGGCAAAATGGCTTTAGTAATGGTGCCCAGGCCGGTATAACGGACCCGGGCTATAAGATCGAAGCGATGAGCGTTGAATTACCTAACTTATCGGCGGGTTCAGGCGTTACGTATCAGACGCACGTCAGTAACGTCGGATGGGTAGATCCGGTCGGCAACGGTCAGGTTTCTGGGACCACCGGTCAAGGAAATCCGATCGAAGCTTTCTGCATCAGTTTAACGGGACCGGATGCCCTGTATTATGATATTTATTATCAGGCCTACTCGGAAGATATCGGATGGCTCGGTTGGGCGAAAAATGGTGAATACGCCGGTACGACCAAGGGATCAAAAGGCGTACAAGCGATTCACATTTTAGAACTCCCCAAAGGCAGCCCCGCTCCGGGATCGACCGAAGGCGCTTACCGTGAACTAGAACCAGTAAATAACGGTTGGATATGGCCGTTAGATATTCCAGCAAACATCTCATCGGGCTTCGGATATCGTGAAGGCGGAAATCACCTCGGATTAGATATTCTTGCTCCAAGTGGACAACCGATCAAAGCCGCTAAGAGCGGGACCGTCATCACCTCGAGTTATTACGGAGCTTATGGGAACTGCGTTATTATTTCTAACGATAATTCAGGCGAACAAGTGTATTACGCACATATGAGCGCTTACATTACTTCCGTTGGTCAGCATGTAAATCAGGGCGACGTCATCGGTTATGTGGGTTGTACCGGTAACGCGACTTGTAACCATCTACACTTCGGAATCGTTAGTGGTGGAAACTGGATCGATCCGCTTTGTGTATATTAAAATATAATTCAATAGTTTAAAAAGTCCAAATCGTAAGATTTGGACTTTTTTTTAATCCTCAGATAATTTATCGACGGTTTCTTCAAACGCTTTTTCGTCTTCGTCCAGTTTATTTTCAATTTTATCGGCGTCCGTCTTCACGTCTTTTTTCAACATATCGGCCGCCGCTTGCGTATTTACTTTTAAGTTTTCTTTCGTAGTTTCGCCTGTTTTTTCAATAGACGCTTTAAGTTCCTTAATTTTTGCTTCGGATTCCTTAACTTCCTGGTATTTTTCCTTAGCGGTCTTGGTCAGTTCTTCAAGACTCGCGTCGGGATGGTGAACTGCCGTATAACCGATTTCCTTATAGAGTCGGTTTAATTCCCGGTTTAAATTATCGATCCTGCTTTTTAGGATGACTATTTTTCCCATCGCTTCGCTCGTGGTTCCGACCAGATTTGAAACCTGGCTGATCGAGCTAGCCGTATTATTTATGATTTTAGCGGTTTGTTTTGTAATTTCTTCAAAAAAATCCATAATCACCTCCTGCTCTATTATTACCAGTTTTTATGTGAATTAAACAAACGGGGAAAAAAGAAATTTATACTGGTATGGTAGAATAAAAGTCAAAATGGAAAATTCAAATTTTATATTCAACAAAATAAACAAAGATATCGAACAGGGAAAATATAAAAGCGAAGACATCACGACCCGCTTTCCGCCTGAACCGAACGGCTACCTACACATCGGCCACATCAAAGCCGCACTTCTTAACTATAACGTAGCCAAAAAATATGGGGGAAAGTTTAATCTACGCTTTGACGACACCAATCCGACGAAAGAATCGCAGGAATACGAAGACGCAATATTGCAGGACCTGGGCTGGCTGGGGATCATCGACGAAGACCGGATCTATCATGGATCCAGTTATTTTGACCAAATGATCGATTACGGAAGGGAACTCATCGAAAACGGGGTCGCTTACGTCGACGATCAAAGCCTCGAGGAAATAAAGACGGGGAGGGGCGACCTAAAAAGTCCCGGCGTTAACAGCCCGTACCGCGACCGTAGCGTCGAAGAAAATCTCGAACTTTTTGAAGGGATGGTCCGTGGCGATTATAAGCCGGGAGAGAAGGTTTTAAGAGCGAAAATCGACATGGCAAGCTCAAACTTAAACATGCGCGATCCCGTTCTCTTTCGAATTTTGGATACACAAGAGTCGGACTATCACGTCTTTCCGATGTACGACTTCGCCCACCCCATCGAAGACGCCATCGAAGGGGTCACCCACTCGTTGTGTACGCTGGAGTTTGAAGACCACCGCCCGCTTTACGATTGGGTCTTAGCCAACTTAAACGAATTTAAGGACAAGCCGCCCGTACAGATCGAATTTGCCCGCTTAAATTTAAGCAACACCATCATTGGAAAACGCTTCTTAAAACAGCTCGTTGACGAAGGGATCATCGACGGCTGGGATGACCCGAGGCTGGCGACGGTTTCCGGTCTTCGAAACCGTGGCTATACCCCAGAAAGTTTAAAAGCGTTTTGCGAAGAAATCGGAATTTCCAAATCAAATTCCGTCGTCGATAAACAAATGCTCGAACACTTTATCCGGGACGACCTAAAGTTAAAGGCCAAACGGCTAAACGTAATCCTAGATCCGGTAAAAGTTATCATCGACAATTATCCGGAAGACAAAGTAGAATGGCTCGAGATCGAAACCAACGTCGAAGTTCCGGAGATGGGTAAGCACAAGCTCCCGTTTTCGAAGGAACTTTATATCGAGCGAAGCGACTTTATGGAAGAGCCGCCTAAAAAGTATTTTCGTCTGTATCCCGGAAACGAAGTCCGTCTCAGGGGCGCCTACTTTATAAAATGTGTGGATTATGTAAAAGACGAGGACGGAAACATAGTCGAGATCCACTGTACCTACGATCCGGAGACGAAGTCCGGTTCGGGCTTTAACAAGCGCAAGGTCAAAGGGACGCTTCACTGGGTCAGCAGTGAAGATATGGTCCCGATCACGGTCAATTTGTACGAAGACTTGATCGCGGACGACTTTGACCCGGACGATTTAAATACGATTAAAAAAGACTCCAAAAAAACCGTGACCGCTTACGCGGAGCCGGAGATAAAAAATATAAAACCGGGTGAAAATCTGCAGTTTGTCCGAAACGGGTATTTTTACCTGCAACCTGAAAGTAACGAATTTAACCAGACGGTCAGTTTAAAAAGCAGCTATAAGCCGAAGAAAAACTAGAAAGAAGTAAACAGATGATTTGGTCTTTAAACGAAACACTGCCAAGAGAGGATATCGAAGAGATCCAACTTAAGCGGCTAAAACACGCCGTAAGAAACGCTTACAAAAACGTTCCGTATTACAGGGATCAGTTTAAAAAGCTTGGGATAAAGCCAAAAGATATCCAAACGTTAGACGACGTACGCCTCCTTCCGATGACGACAAAGGAAGATTTCAGACTCAACTACCCCTATGGGCTTTTTGCCAGAGACGCAAAGGATATCGTCAGATACCACGCCTCGTCGGGGACGACGGGAAATCCGGTAATCGTCGGTTATTCCAGAAAAGATTTGGAAAACTGGAAAGAAGACATCGCTCGAATCGTTACGATGGCGGGCGTCACTAAAAGGGACACGGCCCACATCTCGTTTGGGTACGGACTTTTTACCGGAGCTTTAGGTCTTCATCAGGGTCTTGAAAAAGTCGGAGCCGGGGTCGTTCCGATGTCCAGTGGGAACTCTCAAAAACAGATCAAAATGATGAAGGACATGGGCGCGACGGTCCTAATCGGGACGCCTTCTTACGCACTTCGACTCGGAGAGGTCGCCCAGGAAATGGGTCTAGATCCAAGAGAGGATCTTAAGTTACGCGTCGGTTGTTTTGGCGGTGAAGGCAGTACGGAAGCCATGCGTAACAAGCTAAACGAAGTTTTTGGAATGTTTGCAACGGAAAACTACGGTCTTTCCGAGCTCGGAGGGCCGGGAGTCTCGGGCGAATGTACCCAACTTACGGGGATGCACATCAATGAGGATCACTTCCTTTGCGAAGTCGTCGATCCGGTTACGCTCGAGCCGCTTCCGCCAGGAGAGGTCGGAGAGCTTGTGATCACCCCGCTAACCAAGGACGTATTACCCGTGATGCGCTATCGTACGAAGGACTTAACGAGTCTTCACTACGAACCCTGTGCCTGTGGCCGTACGACGGCTCGCATGAGTAAGGTGTCCGGCCGTACCGACGATATGATGATCATCAGCGGTGTCAATGTCTTCCCGAGCCAGATCGAAGAAGTTTTATTCTCCACCGAAGGCATTGGAACGAACTACTTGATCAAGATAAAGACGGAAAATCACATCGATAAGATTGAAATCGACGTCGAAGTGGTGGACAACGCCTATCTCGAATCGGTCGATGCGCTGGAAAGACTACATAAAGAACTGCAAACGAAAATGCACACGACTCTTGGAATTCGTCCGAAGATCAATCTGGTGGAAAACAAATCCATCGAACGGTCCGAAGGCAAAGCCAAGCGTATTCTTGATTTAAGGGAAAAGTAAAAGCATGTTTATAAAACAATTATCCGTATTTCTTCAAAACGAGCCCGGACGTCTTCAAAACGTTACCGAAATTTTAAAAGACGGAGGCATTGACATCCGCGCCTTAAACGTATCCGAAGGCAAGGAATTCGGGATTTTGCGCTGTCTGTTGGACGATACGTATAAAGCCAAATTTCTACTCGAAGAAAATGGCTACCTTTGTAAATTATCCGACGTTTTGGCTATAGAACCGGAAGATAAAATAGGCAGCGTAAACGAGGTCTTAAAGGCCTTGTCGGACGGCGGCATCAACTTAAATTATATATACTCGACGATTAGGCCACTTCATGAAGAAAAACCTTTACTTGTTATTAGTACTTCGGATCAGGACAAAGCTTTAGAAGTTTTGCAGAATCTTGAAATTCCACTGGTTTCGAGTAAAGAAAAAATTTGAAGAGCTTTTTTAAGTATTTACTTTTACTGGTCTTCTTGGGCGCCTTGGTCGTCACAGGGACGGGACTTGTACTTAAGTATTTTAACGGCGAGGTCGTTACCGAAGACTACGTCCGGGAAGTCCAGGATACAAACGCGATTTTAAACAATCCCCAAAGTGCTTTTTCAAATTTAAGCTTAGAAGAACAACAAACCTACCTTAGGATCTGTAACGAGATCGAGGGTATAAACGAAAGCTTTTCCTTGATCGGAAATGCAGTAAACGACGAGCAGCTCAACCGGATCGCCGGCGCGATTTTAAGGGACCACCCCGAATATTTTTACGTCGACCAGATTCAGTACCTTAAAGATTATTCGGGAAACGTAGAACTCGTTCAAATCCAGTACAACGCCTCTCCTGAAGAAATCGAACAGCAGAAACTTCAGGTCGCAGCCTGGCGTGACGGAATTTTAAGTCAAATCACGGACAGTATGACCAATTACGATATCGCTTTGTTTATTCACGATTATCTCGTCAATACGGTCAATTACGACATAAATTCCGTTAACAATCAAAACATCTTGTCGGTGGTTCAAAACGCGAGTTCCGTCTGTGCGGGCTATACCAAAGCTTATCAGTACCTGTTAAACCAGGCGGGAATTTTCGCGACTTACGTTAGCGGTGACGTCGGTGGGGGAAGCCATGCCTGGAATTTGGTTCAAATCGATGGGGAGTACGGCTGGATCGATATTACGTGGGATGACCCGAGCTTTTTAAACGAAGAACCCTTTAACGTTATCTCACATTCAAATTTTGGCTTATCAACCGAAGAACTGTTAAAAACCCATACCTTCGACGAACCGTTAGAGTCGTATTCGGCTATCGGGACCCCGAGTTTTAATTATTTTGACAGGCAAGGAACCCATATCAATATGGACGACCCGTTTTCTTTTTTAAGTTTTAAGCAAAAATTTATGGAAAGTAGGGGACGGGGGGACGCGATGTTTGAAGTTCGATTGGAGAATACCGATCAGATTGAAGAATTGTTGACGGAGATTTCGTACGATGGTTCTTTTTTCCAGGGAACGCTTAATTATTTTGTAGATCCCTATTATCCCATCATCACGTTTGTATTTTAGGCAAAAAAAAGGCCGGCCATTGAGTGCCGGTCTTTATTTTCTAAACTATTCGACAGCTTTTAAAGCTTTCTTCGCGATAGCGATCTTGTCAGCTTCAGCTGTAGCTTTCGCGTCTTCGCCAGCAGCTTTATGAATTCTTTCATAAGCTGTTAGTAAACCGATCATTTCATGTAGACGGTCTACGATATCCTGTGCGTACGGTCCAGTTTCACCTTGGTGTGCTTCGGCGTCAGCAATAATGTGTTTACCATAAGCGGTATCGCCTACTGCAGCCTTTAGTTCTTGAATAACATCTTTAGCCATAAGGGGCCTCCTTTTAATGAAATTTATTACTCACCTCGGTTTTTGAGGGAGCCATCAATTTATTTATTGATTAAGATCGTTAATTACTTTTTGGAATACAGACTGCGGTTGTGCTCCAACAAAACTAGTAACAACTTGACCTTCATCAAACACTTTAATAGTTGGTATTGCTTCTATTCCGTATTCGTTTGCAAGGCCGGGACTCTGGTCAATTTCCACCTGATAAAAAGCCGCTTCTCCGGATAAGTCTTCACTGATCTGTTGATATTCCGGGGCGAAAGCCTGGCAATGCGGACACCAACTGGCGAAGAATTCTACGAAAACAATACCGTTACTGTCGAGAACATATTGCTGAAAATTATCTCTTGTTAAAACCATATTTACCTCAAAAATTATAATAAATTTATAATTTCTAAAGCTTCGTTTTGATGTCCTCTTTTACGTCTGCTTTAGAAATCATCCTATACAATTTCAATACCCAAAACTCTATAGAAGAAAATCAAAACAAACGAATTTGATTACAGCTTTACGGTCATTCTTGATCTTGTGAAATACGTTTAATAGTATTTGTAAAGATTCAAGATATAAGCTATTAATATTTATAACCTATTTTATCAAAAAGTAACAAAAGTTGTATCATTTTTTATAATTTTTTTAACAAAATTCTAAAAAATTTTTGATATTTCAATGAAAAATAATAAGATTTCTCGCTTAATTTAATTTTTCTTTAAGCTATCAATTTACGGATATTTTACCATTAATTAAAAAATATCGCTACAATACAAAAATTTTTACTTATGTGGTGATTTTTTATAAACTTCGATCATCCGTTTAAAGGCGGTTGGAACAACGCTCGCTTCGCTTACAAACCCGTCCAGTTTTGAATTGTCATTAGCTTTTGAGAGGTAGACGTCCGTAACCCACTGAATGTGGGAAAACTGGTGTTTGCACGAGCCAAGGTAGACGGGTAGGGATAGGTTTAAATCCTTCGCTAAGTCTTTGACCGCCTTACCATCTTCTAAGTCTCTTTTTAAAACCGGAAAACCGTAGGTCTTATTAAGTAAAGATTCGTCTTGTCTTTTTTTAAACAAAAGCCGGCCGTCTTTTTCGATGATCAGGGCTTCGTTGTTTTCTATTACCTTCTTTTGCTTTTTTGACTTAACCGGGATTACCTCCGTTAGTCCTTTATTAAAAGAAAGACATTGATCCCTGACGGGACACAAAGAGCACTTCGGATTTTTCGGTAGGCAGACCGCACTCGCTAAATCGAGAATGGCTTGATTGAGTGTTCCTGGATCCTCGGTCATGTTCTCTTCGATACGACTAGCAATAACCTTTTTCGTTTTCTCTTTGGCAATATCAAGATCTAAGGCTAAGACGCGGGTGAGGACCCTAAGAGTGTTACCATCGACGGAAGCCTTTTTTTCGCCAAAACAGATGCTACTAATAGCTCCGGCCGTATATGGTCCCACACCCGGAAGTTTTAAGATCTCCTCGTACGAACGTGGGAAGCCGGAAGCTGCGACCGTTTTAGCGCAATTTTGTAAGTTTTTCGCGCGGTTATAATAACCGAGACCTTCCCAGTAAGAAAGCACTTCGTCCAGGGAACTTTCAGCAAGTGCTTCGGCACTCGGATAGCGTTGTATAAAGCGTTCATAGTAGGGAACTAAAGTTGTGATTTGTGTTTGATGGGACATGATCTCGGAGACAAGAATTTTATATGGGTCTTTGGTTCTTCGAAAGGGGAGATCACGCTTATTATTTTCGTACCACTGCGTAAGTAGGTTAAAAATTTGTGTTAAATTTTCGTTCATGCGTTCCTCAAAAAATAGCTTAACGTAAAAAAGTAAAAGAAAAAAAGAGAAAGATTTTGATTTAGCTTAGGTCAAAATCACTTTAAGAGATGAGAATTTTATATAGTTTAAATCGTCCGTTACGACTTAGAATCTTTATTGAAAATAGAACAATTAGAGTAGAAATATTTATTATACTAGAGAAAGTTAAGTTAAATATTGTTATAATAAATATATGAAAAAGGAATTTTTGAGAGTCGGAGAGGCGGCTAAACTTCTTAAAGTAACGCCACAAACCGTCAGGAAATATCGGGACAAGGGTTTTATCAAAGGTTATAAGACCCCCGGCGGTCAAACCCTTTACAGTAGAAAAGAACTCGAAGCCTATCTCTACGGAGAGCCGGTTTTTGAAGAAAAACCTAAAAGGGTAGCCCACTACGCCAGAAGCAACAGTGGTTCTAAAAAGTCGATCAACAGCCAGTTTGAGAAACTTAGAGACAGATACGGGGAGCCGCTTTATGAGATCAGAGACTCCGGCAGTGGGTTAAATGAAAAGCGTAAGGGTTTAAAAAAGCTGATGGATCTGGCGGAAGAAGGAAAGATCGACCTGATCCGAATCACTCAAAAAGACCGACTGAGCCGGTTTGGGAATGACTACCTGGAGCGTTTTTTTAAGGCCTTTGACGTAGAGATAGAAGCAGCCTTTGAAGAAGAACGGAAAGATCTTAATCAGGAATTAATGGAAGACTTCATGAGTCTGATCGCTTCTTTTTCCGGGAAATTCTACCGTCTTAGAGGATATAATGAGCAAGAAAGACTTCTAAAAGAAGCCGGAGATATTCTAGAAGAAAAGAAGAAGTGCGACAAGAAGCTGCTTGACTACTAAATGTTCGTACTTTAAATAAATAAAGTTGGTCCAGGTAGAAGGATCATTCCCATCTGAAATGGCAGTCACTGGCGACAGGACCTGTCAGTTGCATGAAGAGAAGCCTAAGGTGGCGGTAAACGTCTATCCGTGCACCGGGCAAGGGAAAATTCGTCATGGTGAACGAAAGTGAAGCATTGGCCGAAGCGTCGTCATTCTTAACGTTAGATGGACGTAAACCGGTCAAAAGACCAGAGCTAACGTATTGTGGAACATTAGACAGTAGGAGTTTTTTCGCCTACGCGTGACTACCCTATCCACCGGCGTAAAGATGCCACCTAAAACGAATATATCGAACACAAGCGGAACTTGTAAAACATCTGTCGGGTCCCAAGCGGTAGGAAAGCCGTGAGGCCGACCAATTCCCGGCAGACGAGGGAAAGTGGAAAAAGCGAAAGCCGGCATAGCGAAAGCTAAGGGGAAGCAGTATAACCCGCCGGATAGTAGCAAATGCTACAAGGCGAAAGCCTGCCAACTTCCACTCGGTGTAAAAGACGGAATGTTTGAAACTTGAAATTTTCACTAAAAAGGAGTAGCCCCGACGAGTGACCATATAAGCCCCAAAGGCCCACGGGTTCGCCGGATACAAACGCCATGAACGAATTTAAATCATGGGAAGAGATCCCATGGAAAAAACTCGAAAGACAGGTTCGAAAGTTACAGAATCAAATCTTCCGTGCCCAGGAGCGAGGTCAGCGCCGAAGAGTGCGCTGGCTACAACGCATGCTTATGAATTCCGACGCTAACCTCTTAGTCTCCATCCGTAAAGTCACCCAAAAGAATAGAGGAAAGAAAACGGCAGGAATCGACGATGTTGTTGCACTGACCAACGAAGACAGACTAAAACTCTATAATGAGTTAAAGGAAGTCAAGCTTAAAGACTACAACCCACCACCGGTCAAAGGAGTTGACATCAAAAAGAAGAACGGTAAGATACGACCCCTTGGGATTCCGACCATCAAAGACAGAATCTTACAAACCGTCGTAAAAAACGCACTCGAACCGCAGTGGGAAGAAATGTTTGAACCGACGACTTACGGTTTTCGACAAAAGAGAAATACGGCAGACGCACTGGCTAGAACCCATTATGACCTTAAAAATGGAAATCGTCCCTACATTTTTGAGGGAGACTTCAAGTCTTGTTTTGACAACTTAGACCACGACTATATTCTAGAACAACTCAAAGACTTTCCGGAAGTCGAACTCATTAAGAGATGGCTAAAAGCGGGATGTCTTAAAGAAACAATACTTATCGAATCAACTAAAGGAACAAAACAGGGCAACTCCATCTCGCCACTGCTGGCAGTCATCGCTCTACAAGGGATGCAAGAAGTCTTAGGAATTACCTACAAAGAGAAACAATATAAGAGAGACGGAGAGATAAAACTCTGTCATGCGACCCAAGGAAAATATCGGCTTTCCTTTTTCGCCGACGACTTTATAGTTGCCTGTGAAACCAAAGAAGACGCCAAAAAGATTCCAGAACTTCTAGAATCCTACCTTAAAGAGCGGGGACTGACCCTACAGGCAGAAAAGACCAAAATAACGAGCATCTATGACGGCTTTGACTTTCTGGGATTTAACGTAAGAGGACATAAAAGCGCTCAAAACGCAAAGAAGCCCTTTAAACTCATCATCAAACCCTCAAAAGAAAGCGTAATAGAAGCCAAACGAAAAATCAAACAGGTCTTTAGGGACTGCAGAGGTCACAACGTAGGCTACCTAATCACTAAACTAAACCCAGTCATCAGAGGCATAGCCAACTATTGGTCAAACTTTTGTTCTAAGGAAACGTTTAGCGAAATGGATGAATACGTCTGGCTCCACACCAAACACTTCTTAAAACATCTCCATCCCAAAAAGAACTGGAAATGGCTAAGAGAAAGATACTTCAAACCAGACTACGCTGGGCAAAGTAAAAACAAATGGATTCTAACCGACCCGGAAGAAATAAGCCATCAACTACTAAAATTTTCATGGACACCCATTCGCTACCATAGAATGATAGCCTATAAAAACACGCCCTTTGATAGTAGACTTACAGGTTACTTTAAAAGCCGGGACGAACAAGAATTCGACCGAAATAACATTTACACCAGACGCTACCTAGCCAAAAGACAAAAATACAAATGTCCCATCTGTGATTGTCCAATCACCGACCCCGAAAAGGACTATGACGTCCACCACGACATCCCAAGAGTCGTAGGCGGTTCAAACAACAGAAAGAATCTAAGATTAGTACACCGCAGTTGTCACAACGAATATCACAAAGTCTTTAAAGCCAAAAACGGTCGACCGGCCGACAACAACATCAAAGCATTCAAAACAATTTATAAGCAGAAACTCTGGGGGAAAAATTATGCTCGAGCCGGATGTCTTGAAAGGGACAAGTCCGGTTCCTAGGAGGCCCGGGCGCCGTAAGGCGCCCCGGCTATCCGACTGATAACAACCACTAAGATCAAACTACCCGAAGGGGAGCTAACGGATTATCTGGACGGTCAGATGGAATTTTACGGAAAGCTCTGCCGAAAAACCTACCGGATCATGATCGACAAAGACTACAAAAACAACTTCGCCAATGAAGGGGAGTTAAGAAGTTACCTCAGTAAAGAGTTTGACATCCCCACCAGGCTGGCCTGGACGATCATCTCCGAGATCAAAGGAAGACTAGAAGCTCTAAAAGAAGAAAACCGGTACCTTCTTCGGGTGATCGACAAAGAGCTTTATAAACTTGATAAAGACATAAGCGGTCTTGAAAAAAGCGTCAGGAAGCTTAAAGAAAAGAGCAACAAGGGGAAACTATCCGAGCAAGGTTTAGAAAGCCTGAGGCGAAAAAAGCACAGGCTCTACTGGCTAAGGAACAAGAAAAACAAAAAGAGACAAAAACGGGACTGGATCAAAGAACATCTAAATAGTGGCGAGCCTTTTCGGATGGGCTTCGGCTCAAAGAGGCTCTTTAAGGCTCAGTTTCACTTAAAAGAAAACGGCTATAAAGACCACAAAGACTGGTATGAAGACTACCAGTTTTACAGAGACCATAACGTCGCTTCAATGGGCGCGGCCGCTCAGACTTCCGGAAATCAGCTCTCAACTCTTTACTACAACAAGGAAAACGGGACCTACAACTTAAGGCTTAGAAAGTTCGATTCCAAAATCAAAGGAAAAGAGCGTTATGTTTGGGCGGAAAATATACGGATCTCCTACCTTGAAAAAGAGATCCGGAAAGTCGTTCAAAAGAAGGTTTTAAAGCCGCTTTATCACCGGTTTGTTAGAAGTCCAAAGGGCTACTATCTTCACATCAGTTTTGACTTAGATTGCCCAAAAACCAGGGAGAGTGGCTATACCTCTGTCTGTGGTTTAGATTATAACGACGGCTTTATCGAACTGGCAGTCAGTGACTTGAAAGGAAATCTTATCTATCAGGACCACGTTAAGCTCGTCTTCCATGGAACAGGAAATAGAGCCAAAACCGAGATGCAGCAAAAGATAAACGAAATCGTTAAGCTCTGCAAGAAGAACAACTGGGAACTTGTAG
>CANRHG010000011.1 GCA_947630385.1 uncultured Eubacteriaceae bacterium | reverse complement strand
CGTCGGTCTCTGCCGTCTGTGTGACCGGACTGATCACCCTTCCTACGGGGGCTTACTGGAATCTGTTTGGTCAGATCGTAATCATCATTTTAATCGAAATCGGCGGATTGGGGTTCATGACTTTTATGACACTGGCCTTTATTGCGACGGGCCGTAGGATCTCGATTCATGACCGCCTCATCATTCAAGCCGCGATCAACTCCGATCAAATATCAGGCGTTGTTTCGTTTGTAAAAAAAATCATTTATTTCGCCTTATCAATAGAGGGGATAGGAGCTTTACTCCTTTGTTTGGTTTTTGTCCCACAGTTTGGGTTTGTTCGGGGCGTTTATTTTAGCATTTGGCACTCGGTCTCTATGTACTGCAACGCGGGTTTTGATCTTATGGCCAGCGTAGGACAGTCGGGATTTACCCACTACGTCTCAAATACATATTTTACGATCGTCATCTGCTTATTGATCATCATCGGTGGGCTTGGATTTTCCGTTTACGTCGATTTACTAGACTATCCAAAACGGAGAAAACTTAGCTTACATTCAAAAGTCGTTTTGATCACAACGGGACTGTTGCTCTTTTCGGGGACCTTGTTTTTCTTCCTATTTGAGTTTAACAACCCGCATACGATGGGGAACCTAAGCTTTGTAGGAAAGCTAGACGCCAGTTTTTTCCAGGCGACCACCCCGAGGACCGCCGGAGCCAATACGATCGTTCAGGCTTCAATGACGAACCCCTCGATTTTCCTTACTGATCTTTTGATGTTTGTCGGAGCCTCACCCGGATCTACCGGGGGCGGATTAAAGACGACGACCCTTTTTGTCATTTTGGTCACGGTCTATGCCGTCTTAAAGGGGAGAAAAGACGTCAACGTTATGCGACGAAGAATCACGCGCGAGACGATTCTTCGGGCCATGACGATCTTTGCGATCAACGTGATCGTACTGATCCTCTGTTATTTTGGTCTTATGATCTTTGACAGTAAGATAAATATCGATTATTTATTGTTTGAACTTTTATCGGCTTACAATACGGTCGGACTTTCCTGTGGAATCACGGCGGATCTGTCCGTTTATGGTAAATGTATATTAATTATCAGTATGTTTGTCGGAAGGGTAGGACCGCTTACCATCGCTTATTTATTGGCAGATACCGAAAAACGCCGCTTTGATAAGATCGGTCATTATAAACTACCCCCTGGAAATATTCTCTTAGGATAATTTCCACACAAACGGGATATTTTTAATTAAAGTCTTTTGACTTTTGCAAACTTCGCAGTTTGGTAGGTTAAAATGCGAGAAAAACAATTTGGGATCTTAGGTCTAGGGCATTTTGGAGAGGCTCTTGCGATTGAATTGTCCAATCTGGGAGCGGACGTCATTGTAGTAGATAAAAACGAAGATAAGATTCAAAATATCGCCAACGATGTGACTTACGCGGTTCAAGCGGATGTAGCCGACATCAACGTTTTGCGCTCTATTGGGATAAAAAACGTTGACGCCGTCGTGATCAGTATCACCTCTGATATCAATTCCAATCTGATGGCGGTCTTAAACTGCCAGGAGCTGGGGGTACCGGAGATTTATTCCAAGGCCAACAATATCCAACACGAAAAAGTGTTAAAGCACCTAGGGGTGGATCTCGTCTTTAATCCGGAAAACGACATGGGTATCCAGACGGCCCACCGGCTTTACAGCGGTGGCTTTTTGCACCAGTTGTCCCTTAGTTCGGAGTATTCGATCATTGAAATCAACGCATTAAAGAATTGGTACAACAAGACGCTGGCTTCGCTTGATCTGAGGCGGAGGTACGGGATCAATGTAATCGCTATCGTCCACGAGGACACCCCGAATATCGTTCCGGGCGGGAACGACTTAATTCAAAAGGGCGATAAACTAATTGTGTTAGGCGATAACCTTGCCATTAACGATTTAAAACGAATCGAAGCATCGGAGGGACTTGCAACATGATTTCTTCCCGAAACAACCCATTGATCGTTGAGACGGCTCTACTTAAAACAAAGAAGTTCCGGAAAAAGAACCGGGCTTATTTAATTGAGGGTACCAAGCTTTTTTACGAAGCCGTCGATCAAAACTTACCGATGACCCGAATTTTTGCGACTACAGAATGGCTCAAAAAAAATCAAATCAACTTTCCCGCCGATATTATACCGGTCTCTAAGCCAGTTCTAGAAAAACTCAGTAGCTTAAAATCACAAGAAGGCGTCATCGCCGAACTTCCTTATATCCTTAAAAAACCCAAACCTTTTAATAAAGCCATCATCCTCGACAACATCAACGATCCCGGAAATCTTGGGACCATCATCCGGACGGCCGATTGTGCCGGATACAATCAAGTTTTCTTGACCAAAGGCTGCGCGGATATTTACAACCAAAAAACCCTTCGCGCGTCGATGGGGTCGATCTTTCGCGTAGACATCGAAAAAATAGATCTGCGGGGGATGCGGGTTTTAAAAGATCAGGGGTTCGAGCTCATCGCAACGGCCTTAAACGGAAAGGAAATTTTTATGAACGAAATTGAGGTTCCGGAAAAATTCGTCCTGATCTTCGGAAACGAATCTAACGGGCTCTCAAAGGACATCTTAGAGCTCAGCAGTCAACGCATAAAAATTCCTATTTATGGAAAGGCCGAATCCTTAAACGTAGCGATCGCTTCGGCCGTTATCATGTACGCCTATATCGACCAGAAAAAAGAATGAAAGAACAATTAAATACAATATATCAAGAATTTTTAGACGAAATAAGTAAAGCCTCCAGCCTTGAAGAGCTTGAAAAACTTCGTGTAGCCTATCTCGGAAAAAAAGGAAAGATCACCGCTGTGATGAAAGGCATGAAAAGTCTTTCCAAAGAAGAACGCCCGGTCATCGGCCAACTGGCCAACGATATCCGTTCTAATATCGAAAATGGGCTGACCGATAAACGCGAAGCTCTTGAAAAGGAACGCTTAGACAAAAAGTTAAAAGAAGAAGTCATCGACGTCACGCTTCCGGGTAAAAAGCAAAAACGCGGCTCTTATCATCCGCTTAATAAAGTTATAAAAGATCTGGAAGACATCTTTATCGGAATGGGATTTAAAATTGTGGACGGACCCGATATTGAATGGTCGAAATACAATTTTGATTACCTCAATATGCCCCCGGAACATTCTTCGAGGGACTTATCCGAAACTTTTTACGTAGATACGACTCCCGATCAAGAGATCTTACTAAGAACCCAAACCTCATCCGTTCAGGCCAGGGCCTTGCAAGAAAACGGCGTTCCGATCCGTGTCGTCGTCCCGGGTAGGGTCTACCGCGCGGACGAGATCGACGCAACCCATTCGCCCGTCTTTCACCAGATCGAAGGGTTGGTCGTGGATGAAAATATTTCAATGAGCGACTTAAAAGGGACGCTAGACCTAATCGCAAAAAAGATTTTTGGGGAAGACACAAAAACGCGTTTTAGACCCCACCAGTTCTACTTCACCGAGCCCTCAGCTGAGATGGACGTGAGCTGTTTTAACTGCGGTGGGAAAGGTTGTCGGGTTTGTCAAAACACCGGATGGATCGAACTGCTCGGTTGCGGGATGGTTCATCCCAACGTTTTAAAACAGTGCGGGATCGACCCGGAAAAATATTCCGGCTACGCTTTTGGTATCGGCTTAGACCGTATGGCCATGATGAAGTACGGGATCAACGACCTGCGTTTATTGTTTGACAACGACCTGCGTTTTTTGGAACAGTTTAAAGTAGAGGATTAAATGTTAGTATCACTAAATTGGTTAAAAGATTTTGTCGACATCGATGTCACGCCTAAAGAGCTCGAAGCTATTCTCACGGATTCTGGGACGAAAGTCGAAACCTTTGAGACCGTCAATGAGAACGAAAAGGGGATCGTAGCCGGTAAAATTCTAGAGATAAAAAAGCACCCCGAAGCCGACCGCCTGTTTGTTTGCACCGTTAACGTAGGAGAGAAGGAGCCTCTAACGATTATCACCTCCGCCAAAAACGTTTTTGAAGGCGCCCTGGTACCGGTAGCGGTAGAGGGTAGTATTCTCGCAGACGGGACCGAAATTAAAAATACGGAATTTTTCGGGATCAAGTCTCAAGGCATGTTTTGCTCGGTAGAAGAGCTGGGCATGAACAAAGACCTTTTTCAAAAAGAAATCACCGAGGGGATCTACATCCTTCCAGAAGATTTTGTCGAGCCGGGGACGGAACTGCGCGCGCCCCTATGGATCGATGACAAAATTTACGACATTGAGCTTACCGCAAACCGTGGCGACTGCCAGTCGGTTCTGGGAATAGCCAAAGAGACCGCGGCGGCCCTGGATACTTCTTTTCGTCCTCTTAATTTTGTCCAGGACAAAGAAGGAGACGAAATTTCCGATTATTTAAAGGTCGAAGTTTTATCCGACGAATGTCCGAGGTACACGGCGCGGATGTTCAAGGTAAAAAAAATCGAAGACTCTCCAATGTGGATGCAACTTCGTCTTTTAAATAGTGGAGTACGACCGATCAACAACATCGTCGACGTGACCAACTACGTCATGTTAGAGATGGGACAACCCCTCCACGCTTTTGACTACGAATCTATCGGTACGGACGAGATCGTAGTTAGAACCGGAAATACGGAAAAAACCGTCACGACCCTCGACGAGAAAGAACGCCCGATAAATGAAGAAATGCTCATGATCACCAACGGTCAAAAGCCCATAGCGGTTGCCGGGATCATGGGGGGTCTAAACTCGGAGATCAAGGAAGATACGAAACTCGTCGTCTTAGAAAGCGCGAATTTTGACAAGACTTCCATTCGAAAAACTTCCAAAGATCTGGGTCTTCGTACGGAATCGTCGGCCCGTTATGAAAAAGGGATCTACCCTGAACTCGCGGCCGAAGCGAGCGCCCGGGCGGCTTATCTATTTGAAGAAATCGGAGCGGCTACTCCTATCGAAGGTTTTATCGATATCGTACGGGTTGAAAATCCCAACAAAGATATAGAAATCGAACTGGATATAGACTGGTTAAATAAATTCTTGGGAACCGACTTAAAACTTCAAGACGTGCGTGAATATTTAAACCGTCTGTTCTTAGGAACTGAACTTAAAGATAATAAACTGGTCGTTCGAATTCCCCCGGACCGCCAGGACCTACGGATCAAAGAAGATCTGGCCGAAGAAGTGGCTAGACTCTATGGGTATAACAACATTCCACTAACGATCATGTCGGGAGATACCTATATAGGGGAAAGAACCAAAGAACAACGCATAGAAGATCTCGTGACCGATATTCTAATCGGTCTAGGATCGGACCAGACGATGACGACGTCTTTTATCGGACCTTCAAAACTTAAGTCTTACGGATTTAACGACTGGGAAAAAACGGTCATCATCAATCCATTAGGAGAAGAAAGTAGCCTAATGCGCCCTTCGCTTCTCCCACACCAGCTTGAAGTCATCGCGATAAACCAAAACCGGGGAAATCAAGAAGGTTCTTTATTTGAGATTCAAAAGACCTATCACGAAGAAAAGACCGATGGTTTACCTTCCGAACGGAAAGATTTGGTCCTGACCGAATTCGGTAAAGACCGGAGCTTTTACGATCTTAAAGGAAAACTTGAAGAAATCTTCGATCATTTAGGGATAAGAGACGTCCGTTATATTCCGGAGGGATCGGAAATTTTCCATCCGGGTCGTAAGGCGAAGATCAAAGTCGGTGATTTGGAATTTGGCCAGATCGGAGAGATCCATCCGGCCACTTTAAAAGAAAACGGAATAGCCGGTCCGGTCATTGAGGCTGAACTTTCCTTTGACCGCCTGTGCGAACTGGCCGATGAAACCATCGCTTATGAAGATCTTCCAAAGTTTCCCGATTCCACGCGCGATCTTGCTTTGGTCGTAGGAAAAGAAATTTTATCGGCGGATCTAATCGATACGATAAAACACGAAGGGGGAGACCTACTCGAATCCGTTAACCTTTTTGACGTTTATACCGGTTCCCCCATACCCGAGGATAAAAAGTCGTTGGCTTATACTTTAGTCTTCCGCCATCCGGAAAAAACCTTAACGGATCAGGAAGTCAATGAAAAGATAGAAAAAATACTAAATGCACTGTCTTTAGAGTATAATGCTGAGTTGCGTTAATTTATGCTGTGATATAATTTTTTTGTGAACTCTCAAGATCTCTTACTCAGAACGATTATCGCTCTAGATAGCCTTAAAAATTTAAATATAAAAGTAGCACGAAAGATCTTAGAATCCGCTGACGATCCCCAAAATTTAAGTTTTTTCGACGCGGTTCGATTGGGAATTAAATTAGGGGTTTTTCATAACAAAGAGCCGATCGGAAAATTCCTGGAAGCCGTCGATACGGCAGACCGGATCATAGAATATTGTAAGAAACACGATGTAAAAATTGTTGATTACTTCGATCCGGATTTTCCGAAATCGATGTGTTTCGAGGATCATCCGTATCTGCTATATTATAGAGGAAATCTTAAAGCTTTAGATAATCCGAAACGGGCTACGATTGTTGGGACCCGTTACCCCAACGAAGCCGGAAAGAAATTTGCTTACGATATTTCAACGCTTTTGTCTGAAAATGGTTATACGGTTATTAGTGGTTTAGCTCCCGGATGCGATACCCAGGCTCATCGGGCCGCTATGGATCATAACGCTCAAACGGTAGCTTTTATCCCATCGGGAGTAGGTAAAGCCGGAGCTCAGGAAAAATTAGCCGAAGAAATTGTAGAAAAAAACGGCCTGATCATTTCCGAGTTTTCTCCTCTGGCAATAACCAATTCAAAGATGTTTATTAACCGCGATCAACTGCAAGCCGCTTCTACCAACGAAGTCTTTGTCAGCGAATTTACGGCTCAGAGTGGAACGGTTCAAACCTTGCGTTTTGCCTACCGTTATAAAAAGCCGATTTACACTTTAAAAGCTTTGACGACGGAACCAGAGTTTAACGGTTATAAGAGTCTGTTAGAAACGTCACCGATTAAATGCCAAGCGCTTGATTGGGATCAATTAAAATCATTAATCGAAAAATGATGATAGGAGAATAAATGGCAGAAAATAATACGATCCGATTAGAAATTTTAGATACCGAGTTACAACTAAAAGCCGGAAGCGATGCCCAACGACTTGAAAAAATCGGTGAATTTGTCAATCAAGAAATTGAAAAGATAAGAAAGGGCAACCAGTTTGCCAATCACATTCACATCGCCTTACTGGGATGTTTAAATATTGCCGATCAGCTTTTTGAGGCTGAAGAAATTCTTGATGACTCTAAAAAAGCTCACGAAGATGAACTCGTATTTTATAAAAATATTGAGTCCAAAAAGAATGACGAACAACAGGAACTTCAAAAATTAATCGATGAAAGCCAGTCGAAACTTCAGGATCTAGAAAACGAAAGCAAATCCGAAGTCGAACGGATCCAAAAAGAAAGCGAATCTAAATTAGAAAAACTCAAAAGCGATTATGAATCGGAGCTTTCGACTTTACAAAAAGATCACGACGACGAAATTTCGATTTTAAAAGAAGCCCAAGAACAAGTCATTAACGAGCTAACGGACAAATACGCAAAAGAGATCAGTGAATTAAAAACGCAAAATCAAGCCGTTGTTGACGAACTTAAAAAAGAAAATCAATCCATCGAAGAAAAAATTACTCAGGAAAAAGACGCTATAATAAAGCAGATTCAAGATGATAAAGAAACGGAACTCGAGGAAATGCGTACGGCTTATCAGATCTATCTAGACAGGATAAGCGACGAAAAAGATACGATCATTCAAAACTTGCGTCTTGAAAGACAAGCCCAGATCAGCCAGATGAAACAGGATAAAGATGCAATCATCACTCGACTCCGTCAAGAACGGGAAAACGAACTTCGTAATCTTCACGAAGAAAAAGATGTGAAGATCGAACAGTTGAAAAAAGAAAAGCAAGATCTCATCGATTTAACCAACAAATATAAGGATGATGTAAACAGCAAAAACGAACTGTTAAATCAGTACCGTGAAAAGCTCAAACAGTCAAAAGAAGAAAATGACTTAAACCGAAAATCGATTATAGATCTTCAAAATCAATTGTTTGAAAATCAAATTGAATTATCAAAACTGAGTAACAAAGAAGTTCCCGAAAAAAAAAATTAACGATCAATGAAATGATTTATTCTTTGAAGGATCAAAGTTAAAAAAAGAACCTCATAAACTTTATTTTGTTTATGAGGTTCTTTTTTTGAGATTAGAATAAATTGGACGAGGAGGAAAAATTAACAAACCGTTCTTCCAAAAACTTTAATCTCATAGAGCGTTTTTAGATAAGTTAAATACTGCAGTTACATCTTTATCTTCATCAATACGATAATGAGATAGGGGATTGCTGTTTAAAGCATCCTGGATTTCACCACTGTCGAGATGAGTATAGATTTCAGTTGTTTGGGTACTCTCATGACCTAAAACTTGTTGCAACGTTTTGATGTCGATTTGACCGTATTTATGCATCAAAGTTGCCGCCGTATGTCGTAAGGAGTGAACCGTGAATCGTCTGGGATCCATACCAATCTGAGTGATGTATTTCTCAATCATGTGTTCGATCCCTCGACTTGAGAACTTAGTTCCTTTTTGACTAATAAAGATGGTCTGCATTCCTTTAAGTTCCTGGGCGATGATTTGATCTTCACGAATCGGAAGATAATCGGCAAGAGCTTGCAAGCATGCGTCGTTTAGGAATAAGTTTCTGTCTTTACGACCTTTTCCACTTACGTGTAACATATCGCCCTGGATATCATCTACACGTAAATTACACAACTCCGAAACGCGAACTCCGGTATTAAGGAAGATGGTCAAAATCGCCTTATCTCTTTTTTCGTGCTTTCCTTTTGGGGCATCTAAAAGGTTTTGCGCTTGTTCCAGAGTAAGGTAATGCGGTTGTGGTCTTCCTATTTTAGGAGCTTCCAATTGTTCCGACGGATTTTCAGTGAAATATTTACGCTGCAAAGTCAAATAACGGAAAAAACCTTTGATCGTTGTGACCTTACGTTTCCTCGAATTATCGCTGTTTTTTAACTCGTGAGCCGTGAAAGCTAAAAAAGCAACGAGATCGGGGTATGTTACTTTTTTCACCTCTTCGATTCCGATATCTCTGATATCGATCAGGGTATAGTCAATGTATTCTTGACCATTGCTTCGAAAACGCTTTAGTGCATTCTCATCAATGCCTTTACCGCGGATTTTCAAATAGCGGAACAACCATACAAGATCATGTTTATAGGAATCAAGTGTATGGTTTGAATAACCCTTGATAGTTAACAGATAATCGAGATACTCCTGGATGATTGGATTATTTGCATAATCCGCACGGATGATTTTTTCTTCTTGTTTCGTCATTTTGTACCCTTTTTTGTTAGACTGATTTCCTTAGTTCTCTTCTTTAACCTTATGTTTGTTTCATTATAACCCATAACTTAAGAAAATTTAAGATATTTAAGCCTTTTTTTCAATTTTTATGAGAAATTATTTAATCGTAATACAAAATTACACCATTTTTTAGTAAGTTATTTGCCTATTTTAGAATGAATATTATTCACTAATTGCATATTATGCATTTTTTATACATGTATAATATGCATAATCAAGGAATAATGTATAATATACAGAAATTAATTTCTTAATCTATTATAGAGGAAATCAGAAATATTTTTCAGTCAAGAGAGTGAAGGAGGATGATTTTTTAAGGAAAATCAAGATAGCTCTGGTTTTAGCAGGCGAAAGACATTCTATCATGTTTAAACCAACAAAAAAGTAACCTTGTAGATCATATTTATCAAGGCCCGTACTAAGATTTACGATTAAATCCAAAAAGGAACTGACTAGTTAGAAGAGAATCAAGAAATAGACACCCGCAACTAAGTGGGTAATTTAATATCTAAGTTACGCAATTTTAGGGAATCTTTAAAATTAAATTGCTCTTCTACTATATATTTGCTTGAAATCAATTTTAATTAATTTTAAGATTAAGTCATAGAATGATCTCATAGATCTAAAATTCGAAAGGAAGGTCTTTAATAATGGAATATGATCCAAAAACCTTCGAGGAAGCTCTTAAAAGTTTGGATCGAAGAATGGATAACCAAGCGAAGTACATTTTGTCTCACCGGTCGCTGGCAGCTTTTATTGTAAAAGCAATTTTGCCGGCATTTGAAAATATCCCGGTAAAGAAGATCGCAACGGATTATTTGGAAGAACTCAATAAAGAAAGCGATCTTATAAAAAAGGGACCTAACGAGATGAACGTTCCCGGTGAATCGAACCGGCGTTTTGACGTTTTTTTTGAAGTTTCTCTTCCGAAAAGTGACCGGAAATTATGGTTTGATTTAGAATTTCAAAACAGTTATGAATCCAATGTTCTACTACGGGCAGCCGTATACGCGGCCCAAGGAATAACTGGACAACAAACACTTAATCCTGAATCGGTGGTTTCTGCTTGGATCAATATGGATGAAGCCAACAAACGTAGTAACCGCATATATAGCTTCTTAATGAAAGAATATGTGCAAACAGATGGTCTTGAAGGAAAGATTGTAATAACTCCGGTTAAAAATCCTGATTATCAGAAAGACGATGGATCAATCCGGCTTTATTTTATAAACGTAGGAAACCCGAATCAAGAAGGATTTACAGAAATCTTCAAATTGCTTTATGCGGTTTTCAACGGAGAAATTAAAATCGTAAAAAAAATATATGAAAGCCATGGTTTAGTTCTTTCAAATGAACTTGAAATGGAGGTGAATGTTTTTATGACATTGGATCAAGCGCGTGTTTTAAAAGGTATATCTATTGGCTTAGAAAAAGGAATAACGCAAAATGAAGAAAAAAATAGAAAGGAAATAATTAACGCTCTTAATATTCAAAAGAAAAATATTCAAGAAATTAATGATTTTTTGAAACTTACGAATAAACAACCACTAACAGACGAAGAGATTAAAAAGTTCGATTTAAAACTTTAGTTTTAACCAGATATCTTGAATAAAAATGTACGATGATAAAAAACTAACATTGGATCAAGCGCGTGTTTTAAAAGGTATATCTATTGGCTTAGAAAAAGGAATAACGCAAATAGAAGAAAAATAATTAACTTTTTCTTGAACCAACGAAAAAATCTCCAAGAAATTAATGAAAATTTAAAGCAAATGGACGAACCTCCGTTAACGGAGGAAGAAATTAAAGAATTACGCCTTTAATTCTCTTAGTTATATATTTCTTGTGAGGTAAATTTCTAAAAATACTAAGTGGGGAGATGTAGATTAAATCACATCTCCCTAAATTTTTATCCGTATAAATACTATTTATGAATGGCCATACCGTAAATATCACGTTCGGCTTCGATGATGGCTTCGGATAAAGTAGGGTGGGGGAAAACCAGTTTTTCAAATTCAGTAACCGCTAAATTTTTATTTTTTAAAAGCATGAAAGCAGGAAGCAGTTCACTGGCCTTTTCTCCAACGATATTTACCCCTAAAATTTTTCCTTTGGGTGAAGTCAGAATTTTAATAAAACCAGATGTTTTACCAAGAGCCTGAGCTTTTCCTAACCGCTTAAAATCAAATAACCCTTTTTCATAAGGTACATTATGTTTCAATAAATCTGTTTCGGTCAGGCCGATGCTGGCAATTTCCGGATCCGTGTAAATACATCTAGGAACGTTTAAGTTGTCGGCTTTATAACTTTCTAATCCAAGAATGTGATTGACGGCTGCGATCCCTTCGTGGGATGCGGCGTGGGCTAGCATCGGTGAATCGATGATATCGCCTATGGCGTAGATTCCGTCGATATTGGTCAAATAATTATCATCAACGACAATTTTTTTGTTTTTTACTTCAATCCCAAGTTCTTCGATCCCAAGATTGTCTAAATTGGGTGAACGTCCAATACAGACCAGGATTTTATCACTAAAAATTTTTTCACCCTGTTCTGTCGTGACAAAGACTTTCCCGTCTTCCTCTCCAACCGTCTCAACTCTAGTACCGGATAAGATCCGTACTTTATCTTTCTTGAGCTGTTTTTCAAGTTCTTTGCTGACGTCTTGGTCTTCAAACGGAAAAATATGATCGAGTGCTTCGATAATGGTTACTTTTACGCCAAAACGGCTCAAATACTGACCGACTTCACAGGCAACGATGTTTCCTCCGATTATAATAATCGATTCGGGAAGTTCGGTCATATCTAATAACTCGTTCGAAGTAAAAATATTGGGATTGTTGATATTAAATATTTCAGGTAAAACCGGATGAGAGCCTGTAGCCAAAATGACGGCATCTCCTTTTAGGATTTCAGTCCCGTCGTCTCCCTTTACTTCAACGGTTTTATCATCTAGTACTTTTGCTTTCCCTTTGACCAGTTTTATCCCGTTTTTATTAAAAAGGTCTTCGATGGCCCTAGCTAAATTACGGACCACCTTATCTTTTCTTTTATAAACTCTTGAAAAATCAAACGTGACGTCTTGGGTTTTTATCCCAAGACGGTCGGCGTGTTTTAAGTCGTGAAGCAGTTGGGCGGTCGATAAGAAGATTTTGGTGGGAATACACCCTTGATTAAGACAGACCCCGCCAAGACGATCCTTTTCAATTATTGTGACGTCCGCACCATTTTTTGCCGCGGTGATAGCGGCTTCATAACCACCTGGACCGGCCCCTATGATGATAATTTTTGGTTTTATGTCCAAAGTCCTGCCTCTTTTAAGATTTTTTCCACGTTTCCTTCCGCACCAATAGCCATGATATGAACGCCATCGCAAAGTTTTTCTTCTTTTAACTTTGAAATCAACTCTGCGGCTATTTTTATTCCGTCCTGTTCTTTGTTTTCGGACTTTTCGAGCGTTTCGATCAAATCGTTCGGAACTTCAATGCCCGGGATCTTCCGGTTCATAAACCGGGCCATACCGGGCGAGCGAAGTGGGATGATGCCATAAAGAATTTTTGTGTTATAACCTTCGGTCTGTTCTTTAAAACGACGGGCAACGTCAAGCGAGAAAATCCCCTGCGTTTGGAAAAAACGGGCCCCACACCGGATTTTTTTTCTCATCTGTATGAGCTGAACTTCAATCGGATCAAAAACGGGGGAGACGACCGCGCCCAAAAAAAACTCAGGGCTTTGTCCCAGAAGTTCGTTTCCACCGAGATCTTTTCCTTCTATTAAAGTTTCCGCCGTCTGAAGAATCCCGATGGCGTCGAGTTCAAAGACCGGTTTTGCCTGCGGGTTGTCGCCGGTTTTCGGATGGTCCCCGGTCAACGCCAAGATGTTTTGGATCCCAAAGTGGGCCGCCGATAGAAGTTCGCCCTGAATGGCGATACGGTTACGGTCCCTTCCGGTCATTTGAAGAACGGGCTGGATCCCGTTTTGAATTAGATCGATACAAAGGGCCAGGGAGCTGGCCTTAACCGACGCGGACTGAAAATCCGTAACGTTTAGCGCATCGACATGGCCCCACAGGCGTTTTGCGACTTCCAGTGGATGGGAAAAATCAAAACCCTTGGGAGGGGCGATCTCTGCCGAAACGGCAAAAGATCCTTCATCTAAAGTCTGTTGTAATCGGCTTGGCATTATCGTCCTCTGCGGTTGAGTTTTCTGGGGTGGGATACGTTGATGTAACTTCGAATCGGTTCGACTTCTTCTAGCAAATCGAGCCGGTCGTCTTCTTTTAGCCGGTTATAAATCTCGATCCAGGCGCATTTAAGTTCGGGATCCACTTCACAATACCCGTCAATGGACCCACCGCAAGGTCCGTTTAAGAGTCCCTTAGAACAACGAGAGACCGGACAGATCGCGGCCGTCCGACCCAGAACGCAGGCCCCACAGGTTCGACAGGTTTCTTCAAAAACGCCGCCCCGGATCCGTTCGCCGACAAAAAGCGTGTTGTTGCTCGGAACGACTCTTTTTCCGGTAAGCTTTGCTAAAGTCTGTACGCCGTTTCCACAGGCGAGGGAAACGATTAAGTCGCTGTCCTCGACGGCTTCTTTTAGCGGTTTTAACTCCTTTTTTGTCAGTAGATCGTTACAGGAAGTCGTAAGGACCGTCGCGTCCAGCACGTCGTAGCCGTTTTCTTTAAGTTCGGCCTTTAATTCGTCGACCGCTTCCTGTCCGCCGGTCGCGCACATGTCCGCGCACTCCGAACAACCAAACAAAACGAGTTTTTTGGAATCCCCGAGAGATCCCAGTATTTCTTTTAACGGTTTTTTTCCGGTAATTACCAAAGTTAACTTCTTTCTAGAGAATCAAGGACGTGTTCGGCCAAAAGAGCCGTCGTCAGTGGGCCCGTTCCGCCGCCAAGTCCAGGGGTTAGGGAAGTAATGAGTGAGGCTTTTTTTCCACACCCTTCTTCTACGTCCCCACAGCGGACCTTTTTTCCGTCCTTTAAGACTTCTTTTCCGTCTTTCTTTAACATCGTAACCCCGACGTCGATGACCACGGCCCCGTCTTTGAGCATATCTTCGGTGATCAGACCGCTTACGCCCGCGCCGGTGACAAGGATATCCGCGTTTTTCATATAGTCGGCGAGGTCTTTTGTAAATTCATGACATAGGCTGACCGTCGCGAAGCGATTGGTCAGTAACATGGCCAAAGGTTTGCCTATGGTTTGGGAATTGTTGACGATGACTACGTTTTTTCCTTTGACGTCGATCCCTTCATGGTCGAGCAGTTTTATAACACCTTCGGCCGTACAGGGGATAAAGCCGTCTGAAGCTACCATAAGTCTTCCAAGGCTTTGCGGAGATACCGCGTCTACGTCTTTACTAGGCGCGACCATCTCGTCGATTCTTTTTTCATCGAGCCCCTCGGCCAGGGGTTTTAAGACGAGGACCGCGTCGGTATTTTCATCTGAATTGAGCCTTGCTAAGACCTCTTCGGTGGAGGAAGGATTCTCCGTTAAGTCATAATCGTTGACTACAATTCCCAGCGGTTCTAAATTTTTTATGATACTTTTTTTATAAGAACGTACACCGACGCCGTCGGTCGTACTGATAAGGGCTAAAACCGGCTTTTTATCGAGTTTAGTAACTTTTTTTCTTACGTTTTTATAAATTTCGTCGGTAATGGCCCGAACGTCGAAATTCAAATTTCCTTTTCGATCCTTTCTGCGATACTAATAGACGTAGCCGAGAGTTCTTCCACCTTTTTTAAGACCTCGTCCTGTAAAAATTTCACGAACTCCGGGTTTTCAATGGAGGACATATTGATCAATACGTTCATCCAAGCGCTGTTGACGGCCGTATTTAAAAGAAGAGCCGCGATTGCCACGTCCGATAAAGCCAGGCGCGTGCCGGTTTTTTCCAGTCGAAGGGTCAGTTTCAGGCATTTTTCACTGAGGTCGATTATTTTTATCGGCACACTACAGGCATCGATCGAACACCGGCTGATTTCCTGCTTTTTGTATTCTCTTTGTTTGGGCGTTATCTCGGGTAAGGCGTAACATTTCGATAATGGAAGAAAGATTTCCGCGTCTTCGTCGACGAGTTTTTTAAACCCTTCTAAGATCTTTTGAGCGCCACGCTCGATGTGCGTGTTTTCCATCTCGTATTGTTTATACTTTTTCTTACCTAAGGTCAGCCTTACGACCATCAAATCCAGGGAGGCCGCCATCGACCCGCAAAGGGCCGAGACGCCGCCACCGGACGGAACCGACTCCGTCGAACTGAGTTTTTGCAAAAACTCGTCGATGGGTAAATCAATAAATTTCATAGACAATTAGAATAAGCCGGAAATTCTTCCCGTTTCGTCTACGTCGATGTTTTCAGCGGCCGGTGTTTTAGGAAGACCCGGCATTTTTAAAATCTCTCCCGTCATGATCACGATAAAACCGGCTCCGGCGCTGATCCCCGCGTCTTTGACCGTGATTTTAAAGTTTTCGGGACGACCCAAAAGCTCTGGGTTATCCGACAGGGAGTATTGGGTTTTTGCTACGCAAATGGGAAGATCCGCGTAACCCAGTTTTTCGATCTGCTCCAGCTTTTTAAGAGCGGTAGGGCTGAACTGTACGTCGTCTGCTCCGTAGATTTTCTTACTGAGGGTACGGACTTTCTCCACGACCGGCTCATCCAGTTCGTAGGCAAAACGAAGTTTTGACGGGGACTCACTTAAGCGCACGACTTCTTCAGCCAGGGCCTCTCCGCCTCGCCCTCCTTTTTCCCAGACTTCCGATAACTTAACCGGAACCCCGAGTTTTTTACATTCGTTCTCGATAAGCTCAAGTTCTGCGTCCGTATCGCTTATAAAACGGTTGATCGCCACGACGACCGGAAGCCCGTATACGTCCTTGATGTTTTCGATGTGTTTGGTCAGATTACCGGTCCCGCCCTGTAAAGCCTCCAGATTTTCGCCTTCCAGCTCGTCCTTTTTTAGACCGCCGTTGTACTTTAAGGCGCGAACCGTCGCTACCAAAACCACGGCCGCGGGTTCGAGCCCGGCCGTACGGCATTTGATGTCAAAGAATTTTTCGGCTCCGAGATCGGCGCCAAAACCGGCTTCGGTGACGACAAAATCCTCGGCCAGATCGAGCGCGGACTGCGTAGCGATGAGCGAGTTGCAGCCGTGGGCGATGTTGGCAAATGGGCCTCCGTGGATCAGGGCGGGGGTCCCTTCGAGGGTCTGGACCAAATTGGGCTTTAAGGCGTCTTTAAGCAGGGCCGCCATGGCCCCTTCGGCCTTTAGATCTCTCGCCGTGACCGGTTTTTCGTCGTAAGTGTAGGCGACGATGATGTCCCCGAGGCGTTTTTTAAGGTCGGTAATATCCCTGGCCAGACAAAAGGCGGCCATGATCTCGGAAGCGACGGTGATGTCAAAACCGTCTTCGCGTACGGTCCCGTCGGCTTTTCGTCCGAGCCCGTCGACGATGTTTCGAAGCTGCCGGTCGTTCATGTCCACGGCCCTTCGCCAGACCACGTTTCCCGGATCGATCCCGAGCTCGTTTCCCTGATGGATGTGGTTGTCCACCATAGCAGCCAGTAAATTGTTGGCCGCGCCGATGGCGTGAAAGTCGCCGGTAAAATGAAGGTTGATGTCTTCCATCGGGACGACCTGCGCGTAGCCGCCACCGGCGGCACCGCCCTTGACCCCAAAGACCGGACCGAGGGATGGTTCCCTCAGGGCTACGACCGTATGGTAACCCAGGCGGCTGAGGGCGTCGGCCAGGCCGATCGTCGTCGTGGTTTTTCCCTCGCCCATCGGGGTCGGGTTGATCGCCGTCGTAAGGATCAGCTTCGGCCGGTTGCCTTTTTTGCTGTAGTTGTAGTCGATTTTTGCTTTATAGTTGCCGTAACGTTCAATTTCGTCTTCACTAAGTCCCAATTTTTTGGCGATGTCCCCGATGTCTTCGGGGGTCACGCTTTGGGCTATTTCAATATCTGATTTAGGCATTTGATCTCCAAGAAAAGCAAATAGAATGTGTATAAATTTTTCCGTCTTAAACGTTAAATAAAACAGAGGATATTTGTACACTTGATTTTTTATTTTACCAAAATTAAACCTTTAATACCGCCCGTCTTTAAAAAATACGTGCGTTTGTGGTATAAAGCTAGAGAGTATGAAATTATCCAAACCAGCCTTTCGCAAGTGGGCCAAGAACCGTCGACACGAGCTTTACGACCCAAAGCTAAACTCAAAAATCGTCGCGCGGTTTTTAAACAGCCCCGAATATAAGAGAAGTCAAAAAATAATGCTTAGCAGCGCCATCGCCGACGAGATCGACCTAAATGAGGCGATCGTACAGGCGCTAAGGGATGGCAAGGAAGTTTTTCTTCCGGTCGTCGACGGGGACCACATCTACGCGGCCCCGATCAGTTCTTCCCTTAAACCCGGGCCGTTTGGAATCTTAGAGCCTATGACCGAAGCCTATACCGGCGCGATCGATCTGATCGTCGTACCGGGCCTGGCTTTTAACGAAGAAGGCTACCGCATCGGTTACGGCGGTGGGTATTACGACCGGTTTCTAAAGAAGCAGGTGGCTACCACCGTCTCGCTGTGTCCGGAAAAGCTCATTTACCCCGAACTTCCGGTAGAAAGCCAGGACGTTCCGGTAGATGTACTGATCACGGAGCGACGGTTTCTAAGAAATAACTAAGAAAACTCTAAGAATACTCTAAACTATTAAAAACAGCCACAGTTTGCGCTTATAAATAAAAGTTTCACTATTAATCACAATCTGTGGAAAAGTGAGGTTATTATGAACATACCGGTGGATATAGACAAACGTTTCAGTGAACAACTCGAGGGTCCTTTAAAACGGACGGTCCTGTTTCACGACCTTTCTGGTTTTGGTAAATGCTCGATCACGGCAGCCCTACCCATATTTTCGGCGGCCGGGATCGAAGGTGTTTGTGCTCCGACGGCGGTCTTATCGACCCACACGGGTGGCTTTGAAGGCTACACGTTTCGGGACCTGACCGAAGACCTTCCGGCCATGCTCGGGCACTGGAACGATCTCGACATACACCTGGACTCGCTCTATTCGGGTTATCTGGGTTCGCCCGAACAGGCCAGGATCTTAAAAGACTTCGTTGCCGTACAACAACAAAAAAATCCGGAGTTTCGCGTCTACGTCGATCCCGTCATGGCGGATTACGGGAAGCTCTACCCGGGCTTTGATCAGGAGATGGTGGAAAACATGAAACAACTCGTCCCGATCGCGGACATCCTCTTTCCCAACATCACCGAAGCCACGCTCCTACTCGACGAGCCGTATAAGGAAGGACCGTACGATGAGGCTTACATCGAAGAGATCGCGAAGAAGCTCACGGACATGGGGGCAAAAAAAGTCGTCCTGACCGGCTTAGATGTAGGTGAAGGCAAACTCGGGATCGCCGTCTATGAGGACGGGAACTTCCAGATGACGACCATCCCGGAAATCGAAGGAGCCTACCACGGCACGGGCGACGTTTTTGCGAGCTTTTTTATCAGCGCGGTAGAAAACGGACTAAGCCTAATCGACGCGGCCGATCTCGCGGCTTACCTTACTTATGGGGCGATCAAACGGACGCAGATCAGGCAAACGCCCAGACGGGACGGCGTCGACTATGAAGGGGTCCTACCCGAACTGATCAAACAACTTGAGTTATAAAAAAGAAAATGAAATTTATAATTATTAATAAAGTATCCGAGGATACGATCGACATTTTACTTAGAAAGATCCGCAGCAAAAAAGTCGAAGACATGTTAAAAAACGACGAGGTCGACGCTTTGGGGATCTGCCACGGTAACGTCCCGGAAATTCTCGCGGCCAGCGATATCGCCAGCAAGGCTTCAAACGTCGCCGTTTGTGAGATCTACGGGAACTGCCCACAGCACATGTTGTCCTTGGCCGTCGTCGGGGAGACCTCGGCGGTCAAGCAGGCACTGAATTCGGTCAAAAACGATATGGCCCGCGGGGCTTACGATCTGTGAACAGGACCCGTACGATCGCTCTGGTCTTTTTGACGGTCTTAGCCCTTGCCCTGCTCCTGTTTGTTCTTAACCTCGATCGACTTACGCCCGAGTCGCAGCCGGAAGAAGTCGTAGAAGAGACGGTCGATCCCAAAGCGGCGAAGATCGACGAGCTCATGGGCTCGCTGAGCCAAGACCAAAAGATCGGACAACTCTTTTTGGCCCGCGTACCGGAGGGGGACGCCCAGCTCGCCGATATAAAGACTTACGGTCTGGGCGGGTATGTTATTTTCGGCCGGGACGTCGAAGGGGAGACCACCGATACCCTTAAAGCAAAAATCGACGGCTACCAGCAGGCGAGCCCGGTCGCGATGATCATCGCTTCCGACGAAGAGGGGGGCGAGGTCAGTAGGGTCTCACAGATTTTGGACGATCCCTTTTCCTCGGCCGCCGAAATTTACGCAGAAAGCGGGATGGAAGGGCTTGTCGAAGACGCGAAGGCCAAATCCGAGCTTTTAAAGGGACTGGGGATCAACGTCAACCTTGCTCCGGTTTGCGACGTGGCCGTAAATCCCGATAGTTTCATCTACGACCGAACGCTCGGCCTTCCGATCGAGACCCCGCTGATCGAAGCGGCCAATCTTACGAGCCAGTACGTCGAAGGGGTGGTCACGGCGATGAAAGAAGTCGGGATCGGCTGTTGCCTTAAGCACTTTCCGGGCTACGGGGAAAACGGGGATTCCCACACCGGGATCGTCTACGACCAAAAGGACGCCGAAACCTTCCGTGAGATCGATTTTCTCCCGTTTCAGGCGGGTATTCGCGCCGGCGCGGGAAGCGTGATGATCACCCACAACATCGTCGAAGCCTTTGACCCGAACGAGCCGGCAAGTCTGTCCCCGCAGGTCCACCAGATCCTTCGCGACGAGCTCGGCTTTACCGGAGCGATTTTATCCGACGACTTTGACATGGAAGGTCTGACCGATTACAGTGATCCGGTCACGGCCGCCGTAACGACGATAAACGCCGGAACGGACATGGTGCTAAGTTCGAACTACGCAGAACAGATCGCCGCCGTTAAGGAAGCCCTGGCAGACGGTACCATAAGCGGCGAACGTCTCGACGACGCGGTGCGTCACGTACTATCGTGGAAGTACGACCTCGGACTCTTGGGGTGATTTATGTCAATATTAGATACCATTACGAAAGCCGAAAAAGAAGCCGAAGAAATCATCGGCAAGGCGAAAAAACAAGCGGCCAAAGAACAGAGCGAAGCCCTAAACAGACTTCGCGAAAGCATCAAAAGCCAAAACGAACAGATCCGTAAAGATAACAACGAAGCCTTAAAACAAAACGAAGCCCGTCTTGAAAAGGAATCGAAAGAGTATTTAAACGATTACAGTAAGATTCTTGAAGAACGCAAAAAAGCGGCGCGCAAGAACCTCAACGGCGCCGCCGACTACATCGTCAAAGAGGTCATAAAACAATGCTCGTAGCCATGAAAAAGGTCGAGTTGACCTTTTTAAAACAGGACCGAGACAAAATGTTGCGCTCGCTCCAGCGCGGGGCGCACGTCATGATCGTGGAGACTGAGGATACCAAAAGTGAGACGGACCAGAGCCTGAGTTTACAAACGCAACAGTCCGAGTCGATGCTTCGGCTTCTCAACGCTTATTCCAAGAAGCCTTCCTTTTTTCAGGAAAAGCCAAGAACCTCGTACGAGCGTTTTTTAGAAAAAAATAAACAGGGGAGAGACCTCGTAAAGGAACTCGAGGCCGTCTCGCTTAAAATCAGCGAACTCGAAAACAAGATTTCGACCCTTGAAAACCAAAACCAGACCCTAAGCCCCTGGCTTGGAATCGGGGGACCGACCGACAGACTCAGGGATACGAAATACGTCACGGTCGTCACCGGATTTTTACAACCGCAAAATAGGGAGCCGATCGAAAACTTACTGATAGAAAACGGTCAGGACATCCAGATCCTGCAGACCGTCCCCGAGGGGATCGCCTGCGTGATCTACCTCTACCGAGGGGATGCCGAACGGCTAAAAAAGGAGATCGTCGATCTCGGCTTTAACGAAGTAAAAGTGCCCCAAACCGAGCGCGACCCGCTTGAGATCGTCCGGGAAAACCACAAACAAATCGAGGGCTACAGGGAAGAGATCCAAAAACTCAAAGAGAGCCTTCACGATTACGGAAAAAAACGCGACGAGCTTGAGCTCTTGATCCAACAGGAGATCTCACAAAAGGAGCGAATCGAGGCGCCACTTCTTGAGACCGTTCAAACCGTAACCCTGACCGGCTGGGTCCGAAGCGACCGCGTAAGGGAGTTTAAGAAAGACGTCCGAAGCGCGAGCGATATCTACGACCTTCGCTTTGTTGAGCCAGAAGAGGGGGAAGTCCCGCCGACGGTCACGAAAAATCCGTTTATTCTGGCGCAGTTTGAGACGATCACGGACAGTTTCTCCCTGCCCAAGGCCGGTTCGGTCGATCCGGCGCCCGTGGCCGGGCCCTGGTACTGGCTCATTTACGGCATGATGATGGGAGACGCGGGATACGGCCTGGTCATGGTCGTACTGCTCTACTTGTTTCGAAGAATTAAAAAGCCGGAAGGCGATTTCGGACGGCTCGTAAACGTACTATATTATAGCGGTTACGCGACCATTCTCTGGGGGATCCTCTTTGGCTCTTACTTCGGTGAGACCTTCTATCCGATCCTGTTTAACCCACTGGAGGCTCCGCTGTATATGCTTATCTTCTCTCTTATCATCGGGGTGCTTCAGGTCTTTAGCGGGATGGCGATCAAGATTTACATGGACTATAAAGAGGGTCACCTAATCGACGGGATCTTCGATCAGTTCAGCTGGATGGTCCTAATCACCGGGGCAGGATTTTTATTCCTTGAGCCGCTGCGAACCGTCGGGACCTACATGGCGATCGCGGGGGCCCTCGTGATTTTGTTTACGGCCGGAAGAAAAAAGCCCACGATCATCGGAAAGATCACCGGAGGGCTCTTGGGCCTATACGATATTACGAGCTACGTCAGCGATATTTTATCCTACTCGAGGATTTTGGCTCTGGGACTAGCCACGAGCGTCGTCGGTATGGTCATGAACATGCTCGCCGGGATGGTGACCTTTAACATCATCGGTTATATCTTTGCGGCCTTTATCTTTATTCTCGGTCACGGATTTAATATCGTTTTAAGTATGCTCTCGGCTTACGTTCACGACAGCCGTCTGCAGTATATCGAATTTTTTAACAAGTTTTACGAAGGTGGCGGGCTCGCATTTAAACCCATCCAGATCGATCAACGCTACATCGATATCACCGGCGTAAACACGTCCCAAGGCAGTAACGCTGTCGAGGGAGATTTACAATAACTTTTTGGAGGAAAACATGACAATTGGTGTTGTACTGGCTTTAGTCGGTGCCGCTTTGGCCGCGACCTTCGCGGGAATCGGTTCGGCCCAAGGGGTGC
>CANRHG010000010.1 GCA_947630385.1 uncultured Eubacteriaceae bacterium | reverse complement strand
GAAGTCTTAGCCGATGCTGCCGGAAGTATATTATGCGACATTTAACGATCTCGACAGCGTAAAGGAACTCATCGGAGAGAATACGGCGGCGGTCATCGTAGAGCCCATAAAGGGCGAAGGTGGGATCGTCCCGGCAACGCCTGAGTTTTTAAAGGGTCTTAGGGAGCTGTGTGATGAGACCGGAGCGCTTTTGATCTTTGATGAAGTCCAGTGTGGCGCGGGTCGTACGGGAAATTTCCTTGCCAGTGAGGCCTACGGCGTAAAACCGGACATCTTGGCGCTCGCCAAAGGGATCGGGGCCGGGTTTCCGGTCGGGGCTTTTTTGACCAGCGAAGAAATCGGCAGTTTCTTTAGTCCAGGAACCCACGGTTCGACCTACGGGGGAAACCCCTTGGCCTGCGCGGTCGTAAGGGAGGTCGTCCCGCGCATCAATTCGAAGGCGTTTTTGGACGAAGTAAAGACGAAAGGCGAGCACTTAAAAGAAAAACTAACGGATTTAAAGGAAAAGTATCCGGAAAAGATAAAAGAAGTCCGTGGAACGGGACTGATCCAGGGCGTCGAGTTTTTTGAGGCGCCGGGTCCTATCGTGAACAAGGCCCTGGAAGAAGGCCTGGTTTTGATCTCCGCGGCCAATAACACGATTCGGATCATTCCGCCGCTTACGATCACGGTAGAAGAAATCGATAAAGGGGTAGAACTGCTCGATACGGTTCTTGCACAGATATAGTAAAAACGGGAAGCGAACGCTTCCTGTTTTTGTTAATAAATTTATGGCCGTTGTCCGAGTCCGCCTTCTAGGACCAGGGTCTCGCCCGTCATGTATTTTACGTCCGGGGAAGCCAGTAGAACGCACATGCGACCGATGTCTTTTTCGGTATCCCCAAAACGGCCGACCGGTGGGAGGGTCACGTTTTGCTTAAAGGCTTCCGGATAGGCGTCGCGGAATTCTTCGAGCTTGGCCGTCCAAGCCAGTGGGCAGATGATGTTTACGTTGATGTTGTCCTTGGCCCATTCGGTCGCCGCCACCCTCGTAAGGCCACGGATGCCTTCTTTCGCGGCCGCGTAGGCGCACTGGCCGACGTTTCCGAAAAGTCCGGCACCGGAAGCGAAGTTGATGACGCTTCCTTCGGTCTTCTTGAGGTAGGGGTAAGCGTATTTCATGTAATAAAAACAAGAGTACAGGCCCGAATAGAGGGCGAGGTTGAACTGCTCGGTCGTGTGGTCTTCGAGCGAGACGCCCGAAGCCGAGGCCTGGGCGTTGTTGATCAGTACATCGATGCGGCCGAACTCCTCGATGGTCTTGTCGATGACGCCTTTGACCGTCTTTTCGTTGTCCCCGGTAGCCGAGACGTCGGCCTGGCACCAGAGTACTTTTACCCCGTATTTTTCTTCGAGCTCTTCTTTGGCGTCTACCATCTTTTGGATGTTGCGCCCGGTGATGACCAGATTGCAGCCTTCTTTGGCGTAAGCCGTAGCGATTCCAAAACCGATGGATCCGGGCGATCCGTCTTTTAAGACGGCTTTGCCGCCACCCGTAATAATGGCTACTTTATCTTTTAAATGTCCCATAATATCTCCTATTTTTTATAACGTCCCGAACAAACGGTCGCCGGCGTCCCCGAGACCGGGGACGATGTATTTGTTCTCATTGAGTCCTTCGTCGATTTTAGCGACGTAAATATCCACATCGGGGTGAGCGGACTGAACGGCCGCAACGCCCTCGGGCGCCGCTAAAATGTTGACGAGTTTGATCGGTTTGTCGGTGCGTTTTTTAATCGAATCGATCGCGCTGATGGCCGAGCCGCCCGTGGCTAGCATCGGGTCTACGATGATGACCTCGCGCTCCTCGACGTCGCTCGGTAGCTTTAAAAAGTATTCGACGGCTTCCTTTGACTCCGGATCGCGGTACAGGCCGATGTGGCCGATCTTGGCGGTGGGGATGATGTCCGTAAAACCGTCGACCATGCCGATTCCGGCCCTTAAGATCGGAACGATCACGAGATTTTTTTCCTTGATCTCGGGCTGCATCGTCTTCATCAGCGGCGTTTCGATCTCCACGTCTTCGGTTTCGAGGTCTTTGGTCACTTCATAGGCCATCAGACGGGAAATTTCCGTACACAATTGTTGAAAATTGTGAGACGGTGTTTCTTTTTTTCGCATTTGGGTAAGTTTATGTTGGATTAACGGGTGCTGTAATTCTTGAACGTTTGCCATGCTTTCTCCTTTATCTCTGCTATTATATCGAAAAAACCGGTGTTAATTTTTTCAAAAATTGGAAGTTTAATAATATTGTATCAGGCGTGGAGTTATTATATTCTATTGAACTATGAAGCCTATTAAATTATACACGTGGAGAACGTGCCCGTTTTGCCGCAAGGCCAAACAGCTTTTAAACGACAACGGGTACGCCTTTGAAGAAGTAGATATTTTGGATCATCCGGAAAAAAAGGAAGAATTGACCAAGATCTACGGTCAAAAGACGGTTCCGTACGTTTTTGTCGGTGAAGATCTCATCGGCGGTGCTTCGGACCTGGAAGAGAAACTAAACAACAATACGTTTGAGGAGTTGCTGGTCGAATAATGGCTATCGAATACGAAATAACCGAAGAAATCGACGTTTTGTCGGAACTAAACGGGGGTTGGAAAAAAGAATTAAACCTCGTCAGCTGGAACGGTAGGGAACCGAAGTACGACCTGCGGGACTGGAACCCGACCCACGAGCGCATGCGTAAGGGCATCACCCTGACCGTCGACGAAGTCGTCGCGCTCAGAGACGCGCTCAACCGTTTGGATCTCGACTGAGTCATGATTCGCACGGTAGTGTCGGACCGCAAATATGGCCCGGAGTTTGAAAGTTACGTTCAGGACATTTTATTAAACCCGTATTTTAAAATCTTAAAATATTATACCCATCACGGAATCGAACGCTACGATCACTGCGTTACCGTTGCCTACGACTCGTTTGTCATCGCCAAGAAATTAAACTTAGACGTACGTTCCGTGGCCCGGGGCGCGCTTTTGCACGATTTTTTCTTTGACCTTCCGAAAGAGCAGAAAAAAGAGATGCGAAAGAGCACCAAGGGGCTTAAGAAGATCACGACCTTTCAGGGCTTTACCCATCCAAAGACCGCCGCAAATAACGCGCGTCACTACTTTGAGATCAACGCCTTAGAAGAGGATATTATCGAAAAACATATGTTTCCGCTGACGATAAAGCCGCCGAGGCACCTCGAAAGCTGGATCGTCAACGGTGTGGATACCTCGATCGCCCTGAAAGAGTTGTTTAAAACGTTTGGAAAACATCCCTATTTAACGATTACGGGAAAGATTAAAACACAAGGATAGTGAGCGCTATCCTTATTTTTTTGAACATGAGCGACCACAAAGAACAAATACAAGCCGCACAAGAAAAATTTCAAAAAATTTTGGAAGAACAGTTTGCGCGAATCGATAAAATAAAACAGGAAGACGATTTTGTCGACTATAAGAATAAAGAAAAAATCGTCATCGGTGTCGTCGGGGGAGACGGGATCGGTCCTTTTATAACGGCCGAAGCCCAAAAGATCCTCGAACAGCTTTTGGAAGACGACATCAAAAGCGGAAAAGTTGAGATCAGGCAAATCGACGGCCTCACCATCGAAAACCGCGCCAAGGCCGGAAAAGCCATCCCGGACGACGTACTCGAAGAACTAAAGGGCTGCGACGTCATCCTAAAAGGCCCGACGACCACACCCAGAAAGGGCGACGGCTATCCGAATATCGAAAGCGCCAACGTCGCCATGCGAAAGGCGCTCGATTTGTTCGCCAACGTGCGCCCGGTCAAGATCCCACAGGAAGGGATCGACTGGACCTTCTTTAGGGAAAACACCGAAGGCGGCTACGCGGTCGGAAGCCAGGGGGTCAATCTCGGCGATGACCTCGCGGTCGACTTCACCGTAACGACCGAGCCGGGAAGCGAGCGCATCATCCGCGCCGCCTTTGACCACGCCAAAAACAACGGAAAGAACAAAGTCACGGTCGTGACCAAGGCCAACGTCATCAAAACGACGGACGGAAAATTCCTGGAAACGGCTAAAAAAATCAGTGAGGATTATCCCGACATCGCGATGGACGACTGGTACATCGATATCATGACCGCCAAACTCATCGATCCAAAACGCAGAAAAGAATTTGAAGTCCTGGTGCTCCCGAACCTTTACGGCGATATCCTGACCGACGAAGCGGCCGAGATGCAAGGCGGGGTCGGAACGGCCGGCTCGATCAACATGGGTAAGCGCTACGCGATGTTTGAAGCCATCCACGGCTCGGCCCCCCGTATGGTCGACGAGGGTAGAGCTAAGTACGCCGATCCGTCTTCGATCATCCGCGCCGCGGGCATGCTCTTAAACCACATCGGAAAAAAAGAACAGGCCGAAAAGCTCGAAAAAGCGCTCGATATCTGCACGAACTTTGAAAAAGATCTCGTCGTCACCGGAAGGGACGACGGCGCCAGCGGGGCAGAGTTTTCGGAGTATCTCATAAACACCCTTAAGCGGCCAGATCTCGAGGAAGTTTACGCCAGCTACACCGCTTAAGTAGAATAGAAGACCCGAAATTATCTTAAGTAAACGATTAAATTTAAATTTCGTTTGATATAATTTTTATACATACTGCTTGTTATTTCTAACCAGATAGATTTAAGGAGGAATTAAATGGCAAAGAAAATGCAGTCTATGGATGGTAATACCGCGGCCGCCCACAACGCGTACGCTTTTACCGAAGTAGCCGGTATTTTTCCAATCACTCCGTCCTCACCCATGGCAGAATTAGTCGATGCCTGGTCGGTTGCAGGAAGGAAAAACATTTTTGACGAAACGGTAGCCGTTTCCGAATTGCAGTCCGAAGCCGGTGCGGCCGGTGCCGTTCACGGCTCCCTTCAGGGTGGCGCCTTGACGACGACGTTTACGGCTTCCCAGGGCTTACTGCTTATGATCCCGAACATGTACAAGATCGCCGGGGAACTCCTTCCGGGGGTATTCCACGTCTCAGCCCGTACCTTGGCAACGCAGGCGCTGTCGATTTTCGGGGATCATATGGACGTCATGGCTTGCCGTGGAACGGGCTTTGCGATGCTCGCCTCGGGTAGTGTCCAGGAAGTCATGGATCTGGCTGGCCTTGCCCACCTAGCAGCAATCAAGAGCCGTGTTCCGTTCTTACATTTCTTCGACGGGTTTAGGACCTCACACGAAATCCAAAAAGTCGAAGTCATGGATTACGAAGACCTAAAGAAGATGACCGACTGGCAGGCCATTCAGGACTTCCGCGACCGCGCGCTCAATCCGGAACATCCCGTGACCCGCGGAACCGCCGAAAACGGCGACGTTTACTTCCAGGCCCGCGAATCATCGAATCCGTTTTACGATGCCCTGCCTGAAATCGTCGTCGATTACATGAAACAGATCTCCGATATCACCGGAAGAGAATATCACCCGTTCAATTACTATGGAGATCCACAGGCCGATCACGTCGTCGTCGCGATGGGTTCGGTCACCGACACGATCGAACAGGTCGTCGATTACTTAAACGAAAAAGAAGGCAAAAAAGTCGGTCTGATCAAAGTCCACTTATATCGTCCTTTTGTAAACCAATACTTAATTGATTCCCTACCTGATACGGTAACTAAAGTCACGGTCCTAGACCGAACGAAAGAACCGGGAGCCAACGGTGAACCGCTCTACCTAGACGTTCAGTCGGCGATCACCGAAATGGAAAACCCGCCGAAAGTCTACTGTGGCCGTTACGGTCTGTCCTCAAAAGATACCACCCCAGGTATGATGAAAGCCGTTTTCGACAATATGGATAAGCCTGAGTCGGAAATCCGCAATCACTTCACCGTAGGTATCGACGACGACGTGACCCATCTCTCACTCCCATACGAAAACATCAACGTCGAACCCGAAGAAATCGTCTGTTGTAAATTCTGGGGCTTAGGTTCCGACGGGACCGTCGGCGCGAACAAGAGCGCCATCAAGATCATCGGGGATAATACGGATCTGTACGCCCAGGGTTATTTTGATTACGACTCGAAAAAATCCGGTGGGATCACGGTCTCGAACCTACGTTTTGGGCCCGTTCCGATCAAGAGCCCATATCTTGTAACGAATTCGGACTTCGTCTCCTGCTCGACCGAAAGCTACGTCTATAAATACAACCTCTTAGACGGCCTGAAAAAAGGCGGGACTTTCCTGCTCAACACCGTCTGGACGCCGGAAGAACTCGAAGAAGCTCTACCCGGAAACATCAAACGTTACATCGCCAACAACGACATCAATTTCTATATCATAAACGCCACGAAGATCGCCGAAGAAGTCGGGCTGGGACGGCGCACGAACATGATCATGCAGTCCGCGTTCTTTAAACTCGCCGACATCATTCCGCTCGATGAAGCCGTACGTCTGTTAAAAGACAGTATCCAAAAGACCTACGGCAACAAGGGTGAAGCGATCGTTGAAATGAACTACAAAGCCGTCGACGCCGGGATCGATCCCGACAAACTCGTCAAGATCGAAGTTCCCGAAAGCTGGAAGACGGCGCCGGATCTCGTAGCCGAAGAAAAAGAAGTTCCGGACTTTATCAAACAGATCTTGGAACCCGTCGACCGTTTCGAAGGCAACACGGTTCCCGTTTCGGCCTTCAAAGGCAGAGAAGACGGTACTTTCCCGGCAGGGACCTCGAGATACGAAAAACGCGGGATCGCCGTCAACGTTCCGGAATGGATTCCGGAAAATTGTATCCAGTGTAATCAGTGCTCGTTCGTCTGCCCGCACGCGGCCATCCGCCCGTTCCTGTTAGACGAAGAGGAAGAAGCCAACAAACCGGAAAACTTCAAGACTTTAAAGCCGGTCGGAAAACAGCTCGAAGGTCTGACCTACCGCATCCAGCCCGATACGCTCGACTGTACCGGTTGTGGAAACTGCGCGGCGACGTGCCCGGCCAAGAACAAGGCCCTGGTCATGAAACCGATCCACACGCAGACCGAACAGATCCCGAACTGGGAATACGCGGAAACGATCAAAGTCAAGGACGATCTACTCAACAAGTTCACGCTCAAGGGTTCGCAGTTCTGTCAGCCACTGCTTGAATTCTCGGGTGCTTGTGCCGGTTGTGGTGAAACGCCGTACATCAAGACGATCACCCAACTCTTTGGAGACCGCATGATGGTCGCCAACGCGACGGGTTGTTCCTCGATCTGGGGCGCCTCCTGTCCTTCAACGGCTTACTGCGCGAACCAGGAAGGCAAAGGTCCGGCTTGGGCCAATTCGCTGTTCGAAGACAACGCCGAATACGGGTTTGGGATGCTGCTTGCGACCAACAAGATCCGCGACACGATCGAAAGTTATCTAAAACAGATCATCGCGGCCGGCGCGCCACAGAACGTCGTCGAAGCGGCCAACGAATGGATCGAAAACAAAGACAGCGGCGAAGGCTCGAAAGCCGTCAAGCCAAAACTCGTTGAAGCCTTAAAAGATTACGAACCGGAAGACCAGGATCTTAAAGATAAAGTCAAATTTGTCCGCGACAACGAAGACTATTTCATTAAGAAATCCGTTTGGGCCTTCGGTGGTGACGGATGGGCTTACGATATCGGATACGGCGGACTCGATCAGGCTTTATCCGCGGATAAAGATATCAACGTATTCGTCTTAGATACGGAAGTTTATTCCAATACCGGTGGACAGGCTTCTAAGGCTACGCCGGTTGGAGCCGTCGCACAATTTGCCGCCGGTGGGGAAAGAATCAAGAAGAAAGACCTCGGCCTGATGGCGACGACTTATGGCTACGTCTACGTCGCCCAGGTGGCTCTCGGTGCCGATAAGAACCAACTGCTACGCGTTCTTAAAGAAGCCGAAGAATATCCGGGACCGTCCCTTGTCATCGGTTATGCGCCGTGCATCAACCACGGGATCAAAGGCGGTATGGCCCGTACGCCACAGCACCAGGACGAAGCCGTCAAGTGCGGTTACTGGCAGTTATGGCACTACAATCCGCTGCTGGCAAAAGAAGGAAAGAACCCGTTCGTTCTAGATTTTGCTAAACCCGACTTTGATAAGTTCCAGGATTTCTTGGATCAAGAAGTTCGTTACACGTCCTTAAGAAAAGTCGAACCGGAAATCGCCGATAAACTTTACGCGGAAGCTAAGAAAGACGCGATGGCCCGTTTTGAAGGTTATAAAGAATTAGCGGAAAAAGAATTTTAATTAAAAGCCGTCCCGGGAGACCGGGACGGTTTTGAGTTTCTCAGGGAAATTTATTTAAAACCAAAGCTACATTTAACTAAATTTTAAGTGACAAAATGTACAATAATTACAACAAAACTTTTGTGATGATGAACGGCTGATTTATCTGACGGAAATCAACTTTAGCAAAAAAAATTTTTTAAAAATCGAACAATTTAGTAATGTTATCCGAGATTCGTCCAAATTGTAACAAAAGTTATGCTATAATGTAACAAATTGAGGCAATTTAATCATGAAATGTTTATTTAAAAGTGGTTTATTTGGTTTATTGATTTCGTTGTGCTTTTTTTCGCAGGCGTTTGCTTCGGATATCGCACTAAGTTTTCGATCGGTTTCCGGTCAAGATGGTTGGACCGAGTCCACAACGCAGGTTGGGAGCGTCGGCCAGGGAAAGGCTTTATACGCGTTTTCCATTAACCTACCACCGGAAGTATCGGGGATCAGCTACAAAAGTTATTTGTCGGACGTTGGCTGGCAGGATGCGGTCATCCAGGGTCAGACCAGCGGCAGTGAGGATTTGAGCCATCAAATCGAAGCCGTAGATATTTCGCTGACGGACAGCATGGTAGAAAACTACGATCTGTATTATAGAGTCCACGTCAGCACGATCGGCTGGCTCGACTGGACAAAAGGCGGACCTGCCGGAACCAAGGACATGGGACTTCCCGTCGAAGCGGTAGAAGTTGAAATTGTTGCAAAAGGCAGTGAATTTGCGGGACCGATTGGCGGATCGTATATTGACGTATCAAATATCGATCACGAGATCACCTACAACACGCACGTACAGGATTACGGATGGACCAATGAGGTCTCCGGTGGAAACATCTCGGGGACCGTCGGAGAGGGCAAGAGAGTAGAAGCCTTGACGATCAGCGCTCCGTCCGTGAAGAAACTGGACGCGACGTCCGAGATCGTTTACGATACCCACGTCCAAAACATCGGTTGGACGAGCGAAGTCCACGACGGGGAAATCAGTGGAACGACGGGAGAAGGCCTACAGGTTGAAGCTTTAAAGATCGATATCACTGGACGTGCCCAGGATTTTGAAGACGTCTACTACCGCGTCCACGTGGCCAATTACGGTTGGCTCGACTGGGCGAAAAACGGTGAAGTCGCGGGTACGGAAGGATTAAATCTGCGCGTCGAAGCGGTTGAGATCGTACTTCAAGACGAAGACACACCGGCTCCTGGAGATACGGACCGACCCAACAGAATTCGCAGCGAGCTTGAAAGCGACATCGATTTTTCGGGTCAGGCCGCCGTGCAAAATCTCGGATGGCTGGATCCGGTCACGAGTAACGGTTCCGTCATCGGAACGGAAGGAAAAGGCGTAGGACTTGAAGCGTTAACGATGGAACTTCCGAACATGCCCGACAGTGGGATCAGTTACAATTTGATGATCGAAGACATCGGTTGGCAGGGCGAACGCTCCGATGGAGAGTTGGCCGGGACCACGGGGGAAAACAAGCAGGCCGAAACCATCCAGATTCGTTTGACGGGTGAAGCGGCTTACGATTACGACATCTATTATCAGGCACACGTCGAAGATTACGGTTGGCTCGGTTGGACGAAAAACAACGAGTGGGCCGGTACGACGGACGGTAACCGGATGCTTGAAGCCGTTCGCGTTAAGTTAGTCGTAAAAGGCGATCCCGCCCCGGGATCGACGGAAAACAGTTACTTCGTAGCTGAGAGAAAGACGACCGAACTGAAAGCGAACGAGATCCCGAACTTTGATTTGATCTGCGCGATCGTACAGCATGAAGGCGGCGCCAGTTATGAAGGAGCGCTGGCGGTAATGAGTTGTGTTATGAACCGTGTCGATTCCGGTCGATGGGGTGGAAGCGATCCGGTATCGGTCTTGACCGCGCCGGGACAATTCTCTTCTTACCTTGACGGTTACTATAAACAATTCTTAGGCCGCACGAGCCTTGAAGTTCAAAGAGCCGTCCTTGACTGTCTAAATGGAAAACGCAGTCATCCGTATCAGTCCTTTAGAAGCTATCCTACCAGTGGATCCATTCAAATCGGTGGAAACTACTTCTTCTAAAATATTTAAGAAATTGATTGGCTAGAGATCTAACGGTCTCTAGCTTTTTTCATTCTCGGAGTCGTGGAGAAATAAAAAAAGATTTTTGTTCAGACGAACAAAAATCTAAAATACAAATTAATAATCTCTTTTAATTCCTACCGGTCTTACCCGATATGGGTTATCCAAAAAGACTTTATAAAGATATTCGGAATATAAGAAAAGCATCTCTTGGATCAAATCCTTATTTTCCAGCCACGCTTTTTCAAGTTCTTTTCCAGACTCCTCATCTTCAGGATCGTACCGGTTTAGTTTGTCGGCTACAGCGATGATCGCATCGCCATTATCGTAGGCTTCATGAGCCATCGTCGCGATTGTAGTCGCAAGAAAGTGGGCTAAGTCTTTGCTATCTAAAAGATCATAACCAACGGTATCCCGAAGCTCTACTTTTTCATAACCTTTTTTGTCGCTATAAAGGTCTATCCCGCCTTCCGTCAACAGTCGGTGTGAGTTCAAAAGAGTAAGCATTAAAGCGATATCGTTTTGAACCTCAACCTGTTGTTCCATCATCTTTTCTTTAGAAAAGAGCGGCGTGAAATCCTTGATCATTTCATCCATTAAAAGACCTCCAGATCAACTTTCCTCTATTTTATCAGACAAAAATAAAAGAAGTACGCTATTTTAAAAAGTTTACAGCATGGAAACAATTTAAAACAATGTGAGTAAAACGATGGGGAGTTTTGAGCTGTTATAAGTTTCTTTGTAAGGCTGAATAAGAGGCTTCTTGATTCTCCTTTGGAGAAGATTCCATACGTTACATAGTTTTACGGCTTGAGTTCTATCGGTTATGGAGATTTTCTATGGTCATTTTAACCAATCGATTAATGAGAAAATTTTTTTATTTTTAAAAATCCACGCTAGTGCTTGTGACCTTAGATAATTTAAGTTAAAATACAATACTTTGAAACATTTCACTTTAAATTTAAATTAAAATACTTTAAAATATTATAAGAGAGACAATTTTAAATTATAATTTCAAGCGATAAAATAAACTGGATTGGAACCAAAATGGACTTTTTAGATTTACTAAAATTTTTTAATGGAAATACTCCTTATAATAAACAGACACCGAACCGTTCAGAAGAATTTTTGACGGATGATGAGATACTGGACGTTCTACTCGGAGGGGCCGAAGAGATAGATTATAATGAAAGGCATGATTATTTCTCCCCTATTGAGATCGATCTGCAGGAAAGTGAAGAAGGTTTAAGATTTGAAACGCTCTACGATTTTTCCTCCGATATAGAATCGTATAAAAATATCAATAAAGCGAGTAACGCAATTTACCGAAAATCTTTACGATACAAAAACGCTAGAAAAGATAAAGCAAGAGAGGTCCCTTTTCAGTATAAAGGGTCTAAGGCTCACATCAAACAGCTAACTAAAAAGCAACTCAATTGGTATTTATATTGGCGTACCAACTTTAAAAGGGGAAATTATCTCAAAACTGATCCGGGTTATATCTTTATATACGCTACTGAGATCCTGGATGGTTTGGAATGGAGAGATCCGCTACAAGGCTTAAATATTTTACTAACGCTTTTTTATCAGTATAAAGATACGGACTCGTATTTAGAAAAAAAACTACTCGACTGGATCCTCGATTTTTGTATCTTTTATGATCTTCCTTTTGACGTTGATAGGTTTCCTTCTGATAGCTTTCTGGTCAGTGACTTTTTTACAAACCTATATTTAATAAATCTTGAATCAAAAGAGTTTGAAGAGGTAGACACCGCGTTCTTAGAAGAAATACAAAAATATAAATTTCGTAATTCGGTCTTTTATAAGAAAAATCCGGAACTGGTCGACGATGTTATTCGTTTGGTTTTAAAAGCCGTCGACGATTATTATTTTGAGACCTATGAGTTCAGTTTTTTTGAATATTATTTGTATTACGACCGTAGACCGGCCTACAGCCATACGCGGTCTAGTTACCGGTACTTGTTTGATAATTCTTCTACGATCTATAACGATTTTTACGTAAGGTTTCCGTATTTTGATTTCATCAATAGCTCAAACTTTAAAAAGGATTTATCGGATATTTTAAAGTTTACCGTAAACGAAGTTAGAAGAATCTCCGGTACCAAAGGAAGAAGGGCAAAGACCGACCTTTTACCGGAGCTCAAGGAACTGATCACGAATGAGGTTAGTGAGAACCTTGAACAGACCAAAAATGAGATAAGAAAGAAAAAGCGCGAAGAATTCAAACTCGATGTAGATTTAAAAGTCGTCGACGAACTCGAAAAAGATTTTGAACTCAATAAAGAAAGATTATACGTTGAGGTTGAAGAAGAACAGGAAGATCTAGAAAAATACACTAAAAGTACTCCAGATTTAACTCCGACCGAGAGTACAACTGGAGAATCTCTGTTCAATGTCGAGGCGCTCGACGAAGAGTTAAAAGATCTACTCGAAAATCTTGATCACAACAAACAAAAAGTTTTAAAGATCATTTTAACAAGCAGCGATGCGCTGACCCAGGTCAAAGAATTAGCCAGTAATGAAGGTACTTTCTTAGAAACGCTGGTAGACGAGATCAATGAGACGGCCTATGAATTTATCGGCGAAGAACTGGTCGAACTTACGGAAGATACTCTGGTCTGTTCTGAAGAATATCAAGAAGCTTTAAAGGATGTAATAATTTGAGTGTAGATAAAATAACCAAAAGAGAGTCAAAAGCTTTACTTAACTCCTTAGGTAGTGGGGTCGTTCCGAGAATCGGCCTCAGACATATCGCGGTCGGACGTAAAAATGAAATACAGTCATTTTTAAACGATCTAGAGACTGTGGAAGAAAAAGGTTCCTCTTTTCGCATTATCGGTGGGGAATTCGGAAGTGGAAAGAGTTTTATGATCCAAACGATCCGAAACAATGCCCTTGAACGGGATTTCGTCGTCATGGACACCGACTTATCCCCTGAAAAACGCTTGACCGGATCAAAGGGACAAGGGCTTTCGACCTACCGGGATCTCTTACAGAGTACTTCCACAAAGACGCGAAGCGAGGGCGCTTTAGAGACGATACTCCTGAAATGGTCAACGGCGATCCAAAATAAAGTCAAAAAAGAACATAACGTCAATCCGGCAAGTGGCGAGTTTGATTACTTAGTCGAAGAAGAGATCGAAAAAGTCCTAAAGAACCTTCAGGAAATGAAATACGGCTACGCTTTTACGGAAGTTTTAAAAATTTACTGGAAAGGCAAAAAGACGGATAACGCCGATCTGGTCAACGCAGCGCTCAGGTGGATCCGGGGAGAGTACTCGACGATCACAAAAGCCAAAAAAGATCTGCCGGTCGATCTGATCATCAAAGACGACAACTGGTACGATTTTCTTAAGTTGTTCGCGAAGTTCGTCACCCAGATCGGCTATAAAGGGCTTCTCGTTTTTTTCGACGAGGGCGTCAATTTATATAAGATCCCGAATAGGGTTTCCAGAGAGAACAATTACGAAAAAATCCTCACGATGTTCAATGACCTCATGCAGGGTAAAGCCGAAAGTATCGGAGTTTTCCTTAGCGGAACGCCGGAATTTATCTACGATGAAAACCGTGGTATCTTCAGTTACGAGGCGCTCCGTAGTCGTTTAAAGCCAAGCGAATATCAACTGGAAAATACGATCAACGTAACCGGTCCGATCGTTGAACTTTTACCCCTCGATCAAAACGAAGTTTTCCTGCTTCTTCGAAATCTGTGTCGGGTCCACAGCGCCAATTATAATTATGAAACGACGCTGACGGATAAAGACCTACAGAAGTTTATGACGGACGAGTATAGCCGCGAGGGAAGCGAGACGAAACTGATGCCAAGGGAGATTATCCGAGATTTTATCAATATCCTAAATACGCTCTATGAAAATAAAGAATACACGATGGATATGGTTTTAGATAATAAGAGCTACGTTGAAAAGCCGGTCGAGGACGACGTATTTGCGAGTTTTGACATATGAGTGAAATTTTTAAACAATATCCAAAATATATCCAGGATTTTATTTACAAAAACCGCTGGAACGAATTAAACGAGATCCAAAAACAGGCGTATTATGTTTTGACTCGTACGGATAAGGATCTGATCGTGGCTTCAGGGACCGCTTCTGGTAAAACGGAGGCGGTCTTTTTTCCTATTCTGACTCTTTTAGATAAACAGCCTTCCAATTCCGTTGACGTTTTATACATCAGCCCCCTCAAAGCCTTGATCAACGACCAGTTTTCCCGCCTCAACGGTCTTTTGGAAGATCAAAACATCAAAGTCACGTCCTGGCACGGGGACATTTCCCAGTCGAAAAAAGAAAAGCTCATCAACGATCCGCATGGGATCTTACAGATCACACCGGAGTCTTTGGAAGCGATGTTTATAAACAATCCCGGGGTCATTCATAGATTATTCTCGGATTTAAAATTTATCGTCGTCGACGAGATCCATTCATTTTTGGATGGCGACCGTGGCCTACAGGTCCAGTGCCTGATCGAGCGTATCAAGCGTGCCTCGCATTCAAAACCCAGGATCATCGGGCTTTCGGCTACGATCAGTGATCCGAAAACGGTCGAGGAATACGTCAATCCCGATCCCAATGGGATCGTTACGATCAATCAGAACAAAGGGCGAAGATTATCCCTGAGGGTGGAGAGTTACAGGATCAGTTTAGACGAAGAAAAACGAAACAAGCAGTTAAAGCCATACTACGATTTTTTGTACGACTTCACCTTGGACAAAAACGCCATCATTTTTACCAATTCCAGAAACGATTCCGAAGAAGTCATACACGAATTAAAACAGTTGGCGAAAAAAAACAATACGCCGAACATTTATCACGTCCACCACGGAAGCATTTCTAAAGAGTTGCGACTGGAAGCGGAAAAAGCTCTAAAGAGCGCCTATGAGTCTTCGGTCACAGCGGCTACGGTCACGCTCGAACTCGGTATTGATCTGGGAGATCTAGATTTCACGGTCCAGATCGGATCGCCTTTTACCTGTTCCAGTTTTGTCCAAAGGCTCGGGCGCTCCGGTCGGCGTACGAACAATCCGGCGATGCTTTTTATCAATAAATTCTTGCCGTTCGAAGAAAACGTCGGCTCCTTTCCGGAAAACGAACTCCCGTGGGACCTTCTGCTTACGATTGCTATCCTCGAGTTATATTTAAAGGAAAAGTGGATCGAACCGTTTAGAATCAAATCCAAGCCCTTTAGCCTAATGGTGCATCAAACACTGAGTACCTTGGCCAATAAAGTGAGTCTGAGACCGAGGGATCTAGCAAAAGAGATACTTACCTTACCGAGCTTTAAAAATATAAGCCAAGAGGAATATAAAATTTTACTGCGCCATCTTTTAAATAAGGGATATATTGAGAAAATCGACGACGGGACTTTGGCCTTGGGACTAAAAGCCGAGGCTATGGTCAACAATTACAACTTTTATTCCGTCTTTAAGACCAAAGATACCTATAAAGTCGTCAGCGCCAAAAAAACGATCGGGGAACTCGAAACACAACCCCAGGTCGATCAGGTTTTTCTCTTGGCCGGCTCGGCTTGGAAAGTCGTATCGGTCGATGAAGAACGAAAAACGGTTTATGTCATCCCTTTTAAAGGGAAAAGATTTACGAACTTTTCCGGAGAAGGGAGTGATATCGACCCTAGGATCTTAGAGAAGGTCCGCCAGGTCTTGTTGAGCGATGAGACGTACGCTTATTTATCAGACGAAGCTAAAGCCTTACTCGAGGAAACCCGCGATAAGCTGGTTCCCCGGATGGCTTTAAAATACCCCTTACTGGAATCGGAAGATGGAACGCTCTACCTGTTCCCCTGGACCGGGACGAAGATCCTGCGCACCTTGCGTTTTCTGTTTGGGACCGCTTTTAAGGATTCTTTAAAGATCTTTGATTGTTATATTAAAAATTTTAGCCTCGTCATTAAAAGCGAGTTAGACATTGACGCATTTATAGAGGAATTAGAACGCCTTCACTGCTTTTTTCAAACCATTTTAAAAGAGAAAGGAATCAAGGTCGAAGGCGCTCCGAAACTAGAAAAATTTGATTACCTGGTCCCGGACGAGTTATTAAATGAAGCTTATATTGAAGACCGCTTAGATATAGAAGGGGCGTTAGAAGTCATTAATCAAGTTGTTACTACTAATGAATTCGATTCTTAAAATAGATAAATAACGTCAATTGGGCATTAACTGCGACCTTTTTAAAAATTTTTAGCCTTTGATTAAATTACGATCAAAGGCCTTTTTTATCTCTATTTCCCAAAAACGGATTTGAAAAATTTGGCTTTGGCGAGCTTAAAATTATACAATTTTCTCGTGAGAAACCGGTAAATACTTGGATATAAAAAACTTTGTTAAAGAGAAACTAAAATGTCCTTTTAGGTTTTCTTTGAGATTCCATGAAAGGAAAAGTCACTAAAGCGGAGTAATTTGATTTATGGAAAACAAACAAAACGCATTTTTACTGTCGATCGATGAGACCGAAAAAGAATACGTCACGAGTAGAGATAAGGGGCTAAATAATCAACAGGTTAAAGAGAAACTGGAGATCTTTGGTCCAAACGTCTTAAAAGAAGCGAAGAAAAAATCCATCTTTGAGATGTTCATCTCTCAGTTCACCGACGTACTGATTATCGTGCTCATGGTAGCCGCAGTTATTTCGGCCTTTTTGGGTGAGATCACAGACGCCGTTTTGATCTTGATCATCGTCGTCATCAACGCGATCATCGGTGTGGTCCAGGAAAGAAAAGCCGAAGAGTCGATGGAAGCGCTTAAAAAGATGACGGTCCCCGAGGCTAAAGTCATCCGAAACGGAAAACAAGAAGTTATTGAAACGGCTAATCTGGTTCCGGGGGATGTTGTTTTGCTCGAAGCCGGCGATTTTGTTCCTGCCGACGGGCGGCTCGTGGAAGCCAACAGCCTTCAGATCCAGGAAGCCGCGCTTACGGGTGAATCCGAAGCGGTCGTAAAAAACAACGAGGTTTTGTCGAACGAAAAGACCCCTTTGGGTGACCGTAAGAATATGGTGTATTCCACTACGATCGTAACCAACGGCCGCGGTGAGTTTATCGTGACCGATACCGGGATGAAGACGCAGATCGGACAGATCGCGGGCCTGATCCAAACGACGCCGAACACGAAAACGCCGCTTCAGGTACGTTTGGCCGAACTCGGTAAGACTTTGGCGATCTTTTGCGTGGTCGCCTGTATCACGATTTTTGCGGTCGGTTATTTTAGGGGCGGAGATCCGTTTGAATTGTTTTTAACGGCCGTTTCTTTGGCCGTCGCGGCCATTCCGGAAGGCCTTCCCGCGATCGTCACCGTCGTTTTAGCCATGGGTACGACCCGGCTCGTAAAGAAAAACGCGATCATACGAAGCCTCCCGGCCGTGGAGACTCTGGGCGCGGCTTCGGTGATCTGTTCGGATAAAACCGGGACGCTCACGCAAAACAAGATGACGATCGAGCGCGTCTACGCGGACGAAAAAGAAGGCATTATTAAAAGTAGTGAAGTCTTAGATAACAATTTCACGGAGCCTGAAAAAGTCGTCGTTTTTACCGGTCTACTATGTAACGACGCCAACGTGATAACCGACGACAAAGGCCTGGTCGAAGTCGGGGATCCGACGGAGATCGCGATGATCAATTTCGGAGACGAGCTCGGCTACAGCAAACAGGATTTAAATATCCGCTATCCCAGGGTAGCAGAACTCCCCTTTGACTCGGACCGCAAGCTTATGACGACGGTCCATAAAAAAGGCGACAAATATATTTCGCTCACCAAAGGCGCCCCGGACGTGCTAATCGGTAAGAGTACCCAGTATCTGGACGGAAGGGACGGGACGGTCAAAGAATTTAACGAACACGTTAAAGATCACGTCTTAAAGACCAACAACGAACTTTCGGACCAGGCTTACCGCGTTCTCGCCTACGCGGCCAAAGAATACGACGAGTTTCCGGAAGTCGATTACGACGTTTTGGAGGAAGACCTTATTTTCGGCGGTCTGACCGGGATGATCGATCCACCGCGTCTGGAAGTCAAAGACTCCGTACAGGAATGTAAAGACGCCGGGATCCGGACCGTTATGATCACGGGAGATCATGTCAACACGGCTAAGGCTATTGCCAAAGAACTCGGGATCTATAAAGACGGGGATCTGGCTTATGAAGGCGTAGAAGTCGACAACATGAGCGATGAAGAACTCGAAGACAAGATCGATAAGATCAGCGTCTACGCCCGGGTTTCACCGGAAAACAAAGTCCAGATCGTGGATACCTGGAAGAAGAAAGGCGCGATCGTTTCGATGACGGGCGATGGCGTAAACGACGCTCCGGCACTAAAACACGCCGACATCGGCTGCGCGATGGGAATTACCGGTACGGAAGTGGCCAAAGAAGCCAGTGAGATGATCTTAACCGACGACAACTTCGCGACGATCGTATCGGCCGTTGAAGAAGGTCGTGGAATTTACGAAAACATCAAAAAGGCGATCCACTTCTTACTATCGACGAACATCGCCGAAATCCTCACCTTGTTTTTAGCGACCCTCTTCGGTTGGGCGCAACCGCTTCTTCCGATACAGATCCTCTGGATCAACCTGATCACGGATTCACTGCCGGCGCTTTCGCTCGGCATGGAAAAGACGGATCCGGACGTGATGAAGGAAAAACCTAGAAAACAGAACGAGAGTATTTTTGCCGGGGGTTTGGGCTTTAGGATCATCATCCAAGGCATCATCCTGGCTCTGATCACGCTGTGTACGTTTTATTATAGCTGGAGAGCCTGGGGACTCGATACGGGACGGACGATGGCCTTTACCGTTTTGGCGATCAGCCAGTTGTTCCAGGCGATGAACGCTAAGGTAGGTAAACACAGTGTCTTTAGTAAGTACCTGTTTTCGAACAAATATTTTTGGGGTTCGATTTTACTTTCGCTGATTTTACAAATTTTAGTCGATGTGGTCACCCCTCTACACGGGATCTTCCACACGGTCGGACTGACCGGGGTCCAGTGGTTGATCGTATTCGGCGCTTCGGCTCTTCCGGTAGTGCTGGTGGAACTTTGGAAATTGGCGAAGAAAGTATTTAAACTGGATTTCGAGGTGTAAAAATGAGAGTCGTAACGCCTAAAGAAATGTCGGGATTAGACCGCAAAACAATCGAGGGCGGCGTTCCTTCGCTTGAGCTCATGGAAAAAGCCGGCACAAAATGCTACGAAATAATCAAAGAGAACATAGAACCGGGACAGGAAGTCCTGGTGATTTGTGGAACGGGAAACAATGGCGGAGACGGGCAGGTCATTGCCCGTCTCTTAAAGAAAGCGGGTTATCCGGTTACGGTTTTATTTACCTCTTCTAGAGACAATTTGTTAAGTAAAGGATCCGAAGAAAGCTTAAATAACCTACTTCAGTTGGAAAAACTCGAAGTACCGTTGTATTACGCCGCAAACGAAGACGTTTATTTGGATCTTATCCCAAAATTTCCCGTGATCGTCGACGCCATTTTCGGCACGGGCTTTCGCTCGGGCAATTTAAGCGACTATTATAAGAAGCTGTTCGAGGCGATCAACGAAAGTTCGGCCAAAGTGATCGCAATCGATATTCCTTCCGGCCTCGACGGTGTAAACGGTAGCGTTCAGGTCGCGGTCCACGCCGATTTGACGATCATCATCCAGTTCGTAAAAACCGGCGAGCTCTTGGAATACGGACCGGACTATACCGGAAGAAAATACGTCGTAGACATAGGCATAGAAGACGATGAGACCCTTCCCAGACGGAAACTGCTTACCGAAGAAGATCTCATCTTCCCCAATCCCAGATATAAAAATTCCCATAAATACCATTACGGTAGGGTCGTGATCATCGCGGGATCCAAAGGGATGCTCGGCGCGGCGGCTCTTGCCAGTAGTAGTGCTCTAAAAAGCGGGGCGGGTCTTGTGACCAACTACGTTCCTAACGAGGTCTATACCGCCGCGGTCTCGGTCATGCCGCTAGAAGCCTTGGTAGAAAGCTACAACCGGATTTTAACGGCCTATAATTTAAACAACGTAAAACGCGACGTGATCTTAGTCGGACCGGGTCTAGGCAAGAGCAACGACTATTCCGGGCTCATTGAAGATCTACTCGATAGAGAAGAGCCGATCGTTATCGACGCGGATGGTCTTTGGATGATGCGTAACAGTTTAAATCGACTAAAAAAAGCGAAAGCTCCGGTCATCATCACCCCACACCATGGCGAGTTCGCCAAGCTTTTAGATATCACCTTAGAAGAACTCAAAGCCGATCCCCTTTATTACGCCTCGAGTTTTTCGCAGACTTATAACGTCGTAGTCGTTTTAAAAGCCCATCATACCCTTATCGTCTCACCGAACGGAGAAATTTGGTTTAATACGACGGGAAACGCTGGTATGGCAACGCCTGGTTCCGGCGACGTTTTGGCGGGCATGACGGCGGGCATTTTAGCCCAACTTCAAAACCCGCTTGAAGCCGCAAAAGCGGCCGTTTATTATCACGGCCTGGCGGGGGATTATTACGTCAATAAGTACGGTCCGACGACCTTGATCGCTTCGGATCTGATTGAATACCTTAAGTACGCTTTAAAATGATCTTTTTGGTACGTCATGGACAGACCGACTGGAACAAAAATCACGTCATACAGGGCCAACACACCGACGTTCCGCTAAATGAGACGGGGATTCAACAGGCCAAAGACCGGGCAAAGGCTTTTAAAGATTTTAAGTTCGATAAGATTTATACCTCACCCCTTAAACGGGCCAAACAGACGGCGCAGATCATTGCAGAAGCCTGTGGGATGGAAGAACCTGTCGAAGACGTCCGTTTTATTGAAAGGGATTTTGGTCCCATTGACGGGACAAAATCGACCGGACACCCACTGAAATTTTATTTTGAAGACATCGATGGGGCAGAGAACGAGGAGGATCTTTTTATCCGGATACGGGAGGCTTTAGAGGATCTAAGTCAAAGCAGCAAAAACTTTTTAGTCGTTTCCCACGGCGGGATCATCGGATCGTACGTTTGGCATAAACTTAACCGTGACGATTTCTCTCTCGTCAACACCGCAGTCGTGGCCGTTGACCCGGAAACGTTGGATTTGGTGGATTTTAACCTGACAAATGAAGAAATTCAAAACTATTTATCAAACTCGAATTAGTGCCTTCATCAACGAAGCCCCGCAAAAGGTTTTATTTGGTGTAAAAGACAACGCTCCGGTCATTTTAACGTTTAATGACCTTAAAATCGATGAAAACGTTTTAAGGTTTGACGGGATCGACGAAGAAATACTCAAAACGTTAAGTTCAGAGATCCTAATTACGGCCGTAAAAGATAAGAGAAGCGTTACGCTAAGAGCCAAAAAACGAAACGGCCGGGACCAATTTGAAATTTTTGATTTAAAGGATGAGACCGGAGAGGATTTAAAGAGAGCTTTAAAATCCGACCGGCTCATCTTTTTATTTCGCCACGGCCAGACGGATTTTAACGTAAAGGGACTGACACAGGGCGCGGAAGCCGATGAACCCTTAAATGAGAATGGAGTCAGGCAAGCTTTGGACCGGGCTTATCTTTTTAAGGGAAAAACCGTAAATTTTTTCAGTTCCCCACAGATCAGGGCCCGAAGAACCGGAGAGAATCTACTAAAAGAAGCGGTATTACTAACGGATAAAGACGACGAACGCTTTTCTGAGATTCACTTAGGCCCTCTTAACGGAGAGCCGCTTTTACACGCCCCGTTAAGCGTTTTTTATTTTCCGATCTTACCGGAAACGGAAGATCCGGACGATCTTTTTAAACGGGTAGATGAGGCGATTAGGGATATCGGAAAAAACTACAGCGGAGACAGCGTTGTGGTTTCCCACGGCTGCGCTCTTGGGAACTGGTTATACCGAAAGACCGGTAATCCGGATTTGGTTTTGGATAAAAATCTCGACTGCATCGTGGCCGAAGCCGGTTCTGGAGATATTTTAATAGCCGGTCCGGATGAGGAAACGCTATATCATATTATAAATCGCAGTTTCAAATAATCTTTAGGGTCACTGAGAGAAATGACATCAATGATAAAAATAATAGGGGAAAATTAAAGCGAGAAAGATTGGACGAAATTATTGATTTGCTTCGTTATTTTGGTTTTATGAGAAATTCGCAAAGAACTAATAACCGACCCAGGATCTACCTTATTATTTTAATCGTAGCCGTAATCTTTAAGTTAATTTCAAGTCGATAGTTAAAGTAATCTTTGACTTCACTCCTTAAAATAAAGTTACATCGGTTGCGGAAGTATCGATGATCCATCCGCTTCCTGCTTGAAATCAGCCGCTACGGCTGATACGATGAATTTTATAATTAGGAGATCAAACTTTTGTCTAAAAAAGACGAAATCCGTAAGATCTTGGAGGCTCTGCTTAAAGATCAGACGGAACTACAAAAGAAAATTGAAGACGACTTAAATCTTCAGGCGTGGTTTGCCGTGTTTTACCATTATTTCCGGCCCGGGCTGAGCCTAGAGCAGTGTTTAAACGACGTCGAGGCCTTTCTAGAAGAGGAAAAGAACCAAAAGACGAGGAAAGAGCCAGAGGCCTTTACGGCCCTACAACTAAAGACGATCCTGGCACACATCATCAAATACACGATTCCGGTCTTTGAGAGTGAGTCGGTAGAGACGATTGTTGACTTGCTCGAAAACGAAGAAAAACCGGAGAGCTTATTTGTCGAGAATCTTTCGGAGCGCTCGGAGCGTCTGTTCCGTCCGATTTTTGTCCATGACCTGGTCTTTAAAATAAAACTTCCCGAGGGGAGCGAGTCAAAGTACGCCTATTTCATTATAGGGCTCGAGCCGCAAAGCTACAAGACGAGCTATCCGCTGGAAGTACGGGCCATACT
>CANRHG010000009.1 GCA_947630385.1 uncultured Eubacteriaceae bacterium | reverse complement strand
GTCGGCCAAACCGCTACCCTTAAAGCTACGGTCTCTCCGAGCAACGCTACGACCAAGACGGTCACCTGGAAATCCAGCGATACGAAAGTAGCTACGGTCACCTCAGCCGGTAAAATTACAGCGAAGAAGGCCGGAACGGCTACGATCACGGTTACGACCAAAGACGGAAGCAAGAAAGCGACCTGCAAAGTTGTCGTAAAATAGCAAGATCCATTTTATAGTCTTATAGATTTTACAATCCCGTTTCTGGAAAAAATTCCGGAAACGGGATTTTTTATATCCAATTTCCGGACTTAAATTCAAATTCGGTGAAAATTCTTTGCGGATAAGTTTGTAAAAGATTCTCATTTAAGATAATATGATAAGACGTGTATTTTATTTATAACTAGCAATGAGGGAGATTAAGTATATATGAAAACGTACCCAACCAAATCGATTCGTAATATTTTATTACTTGGACATGGTGGTAGTGGAAAGACCACAATGACTGAAACGATGGCCTACAATACTGGGGCTATTGACCGAATGGGTTCGATTGAAGAAAAAAACACAATTTCGGATTTTGATGCAGAAGAAAAGAAAAGAATGTTTTCTATATCTTCCTCAGTCGTACCTGTTGAATATGATAATACCAAGATCAACATCATAGATGTTCCAGGATATTTCGATTTTATTGGGGAAGCTGAAGGCGCGCTGAGGGTAGCCGACGCGGCCGTTATCGTTGTAGACGCGTTGTCTGGGGTTCAGGTCGGAACCGAAAAGGCTTTTGAAATGCTCAAAAAAGCCGACATTCCGGCTCTGATCGTGATTAATAAGATAGAAAGAGAAAACGTCGACTACAACAAAGTTTTACAGGATATCGACTCTTTCTTAGGAACCAAAGCAAAACCCTTTATCCTTCCAATCGGTGAAGGTCCGGAACTTAAAGGCTACGTAGACATCGTAAAGATGAAAGCCTACGACAAAGACAACAACGAAATCGATATTCCGGACGATCTTAAAGATACGGTCGACAATTACCGCGAAACGATCATGGAAGACGTCGCCCAGACGAGCGAAGAACTCATGGAAAAATACTTCGAAGGCGAAGAATTAAGCGACGAAGAAATCGCGCAAGGAATCCGCCAGGGCGTTATCGATAAAGACATCATTCCGGTTATTGTCGCTTCAGCCAAACAGAACATCGGCGTAAACAACCTAGAAGACATGATCGTTGAATACCTTCCGTCACCCGAAGAAATCGAAACGGTCACCGGGACCAATCCGAAAGACAACTCGGAAATCACCCGAAAAGTCAGTACGGAAGAACCGTTCTCGGCTTATGTCTTTAAGACGATCGCCGACCCGTACGTTGGAAAGCTTTCGATCTTTAAAGTCTTATCCGGAGAACTTAACGACGAGACCGATCTGTTAAACGTAACCCAGGACTCAAAAGAAAAGACCAACCACATCTACGTTCTTAGAGGAAACAAACAGGACGAAGTTCAGAGTTTATCCGCCGGGGATATCGGAGCCTACTCAAAGCTCGCTAAGACCGTAACCGGGGACACCCTGGCCGACAGTAGAAATCCGATCATTTACGAACCGACCGAACTTCCTAAGCCGGTCATCTCGATCGCCATTGAAGCCAAGAGCAAATCCGACGTCGATAAACTCTCCACCGGTCTACACCGCTTAATGGAAGAAGACCCGACGATTGGTTACGAAAGAAATCCGGAAACGCATCAGACCCTGCTCTCAGGACTTGGTGAAATGCACCTTGATATCATCTCCGACAAGCTTAAGTCTAAATTTGGGGTAGACGTTGACTTACTGCCGATGCGTATCCCGTACCGTGAAACCATAACCGCTACGGCCGAAGCCCAGGGTCGTCATAAGAAACAATCCGGTGGTGCCGGTCAGTTTGGGGACGTTTGGGTCAAGTTTGAGCCAAGCGCGGACATGAACGACGAATTTGAATTCATCGATAAAGTCGTCGGTGGCGCGGTCCCGAGAAACTTCATCCCTGCCGTTGAAAAAGGCTTAAATGAAGCCATGAACTCGGGCGTTCTTGCCGGTTATCCGGTTACCGGTGTTAAAGCCACGCTTTACGACGGGTCCTATCACGCCGTCGACTCCGATGAAATGTCCTTTAAGATGGCGGCAAACCTCGCTTACCGTAACGGTATGCCAAAAGCCAAACCCATCCTTCTTGAACCGATCTACTCGTTAAAAGTTACGGTTCCGGAAGAATACATGGGTGACATCATGGGAGATTTGAACAAAAAACGCGGTCGGATCATGGGAATGGAACCGATCGAAGGCGGAAAACAGGTCATATCGGCCGAAGCCCCACTAGCGGAACTGTTTAAATACGCTACGGAATTAAGATCCATGACTCAGGCGCGTGGCGACTTTGAAATGGAATTCGTCCGTTACGAGCAAGCGCCGGGTATGGTTAGTGAAAAAGTTATCGCTGAAGCTCAAGCAGAAAAAGAAAAGAAATAACTTCTAATAGACCGTAGCTTGCTACGGTCTTTTCCTTTTTTGCTTATGAATAAAACAATCGGCCTAATCGATTCCGGAATCGGTGGTTTTTCGGTTTTAAAAAGACTTCAGGAGCATTTCCCGGCTCTCAACTTTATCTATTACGGCGACTCCAAAAACATGCCGTACGGCGAAAAGGAGCGCGACGAGATCATCGCTCTTGTAAATAAGGACATCCGATTTGTGGAAAATAAGGGCGTAGATTTAATCGTCTTGGCCTGTAATACGGCCTCTTCTCTAATCGATGAGCTTAACTCTACGGTCCCTCTTCTTAGCATTATTGAAGCGGGATGCAGGGCGGTTCTTCGCACAGACCCGGACGGTCCGGTAGGGCTGATCGCCACGCGCGCGACCGTGGGGAGTAGGGCGTACGAAAAAAGAATAAAAGAGTACTCGGACGATATCGAGTTCATCTCTTATGGGACCCCGACCTTAGCTAAGACGATCAACAACCAGCTCGAAGAGATCGAGCTCTTAAAGACCAACATCCATCAGGCAATCGCCCCGATCCTTAAACAGTATCCGGTAAAAAACTTACTTTTGGGGTGTACCCACTACCCGATCGTATCAGCCCAGATCCGAAGGCTCTACCCTGAGATCAACCTGATCGATCCGGCTCTTGAGATGATCGAGATCTTAGATAAGACTTTGGGGCAGACTCCTTCCGGAAACGACGGCTTTACCGACATTTATATCAATGGAAATAAAAGTCAGCTTGAGCAGAGCAGGTATTTGCTCGGCGAATTAAACATAGATTATAGAACCTTAAATTTAGAAAATGAGTGAACGAAAAATAGCATACAGCGCGATTCAGCCTTCCGGTGTATTTACGATAGGAAATTATTACGGCGCGGTCAAAAACTGGGTCAAACTCCAACAGGATTTTGACTGCCTTTTTTGCGTGGCCAACCTTCACGCGATAACGGTCCCACAGGTCGCGGCAGAACTCAGAAAAAGAACCTTCGAGTCTTACGCCCTTCTTCTTGCTACAGGGATCGACCCGGAAACTTCCTTGGTCTACGTTCAGTCCCAGGTCCCGGCCCACACCGAACTTTGTTGGCTGCTTAACTGTACGACCTATATGGGAGAGCTCTCCCGTATGACGCAGTATAAAGACAAGTCACAGCGCCAAGGAAAAAACATCCGCGTGGGGCTCTTCGACTATCCGGTTCTTATGGCCGCCGACATCCTCCTCTACCAGGCCAACATCGTTCCGGTCGGTGAAGACCAAAAACAGCACGTCGAGCTCTGCAGGGACATCGCCGAGCGTTTTAACAATACGTACGCGCCGACTTTCACATTGCCCGAACCTTATTTCGGTCTTTCCGGTAAAAAGGTAAAGAGCCTACAGGACCCGACCAAAAAGATGTCAAAGTCCGACTCCAATCTAAACGCCTTTGTGACCCTGCTCGACGACCGCGATACGGTAATACGGAAATTTAAACGGGCCGTTACGGACTCGGGATCGGAAATCATCTACGACGAAGAAAACAAGCCCGGGATCTCGAATTTAATCGAGATCTACAGCTGTACGAACGATAAGACCTATCTGGAGATCGAAAAAGAGTTCGAAGGCGTCGGCTACGGGCAGTTTAAGCTGGCCGTCGGTGAGAGCGTAGCCGACGATCTGGCCAAACTTCAAAGCCGCTACAACGAGCTTTTAGCCAATAAAGACTACTTGGAAGAACAGATGAAGATCAACGCCGAAAAAGCCCAAAGCATCGCGATTAAGACCTTAAGAAAAGCCAGAAGACGGCTTGGTATTATCTGATGTCAACTAAGATCTATACCAGTAGACAAAGCGGCGGTCAAAATCCGGCCAGAGAGCGCATCATCGACGACATCGTTCGAACCTACAAAACGGCTTCGTTTAAAGATAAACAAAAGATCTTCGTGATCGTACCCAAACAGGAGTCTTTTCAGATCGAAAGGGAGCTGATCGAAAAAGTCGGTGAGGGCGGTCTTCTTGGCGTTCAAATCCTGGATTTTGACCGCTTTTTTTACTTTCTCTTGGAACAGCTCGGACAGGGGCTAAAGATCGTCGACGCCCACGGTAAGATCATGCTCGTCGAAAAAGCGCTGTCGGAAAATAAAGAGGATCTTCAAATCTACTCGAACCTTCGTAACGTCTCGCTTTCCGGGCAACTGATCGGTCAAATAAGCGAGTTTAAAGAGGTTGCGCTGACCCCAGAGCAGCTTGAAGAAAAAAAGGAAGCTTTTAAGGACTCGCTCCTCGACGAAAAACTTACCGATCTATCGAAGATCTATAAGACCTTTGAAGAGATCCTCGGGACGGACCGCTTTGATGAAAACGATCTTTACCACTACATCTACGAGCGCCTAGAAGAGATTTCTCTGCTTAAAGAGGCCAAACTCTTTTTTGTCGATCCGACGATCATCGAAAACCGCCTGATCGAATTTTTGGTCCGTTATAGCGGGATGGGGGAGGTAAAACTTAATCTAATTAACGATGCCGATCCGACGTGCCGCGACATGTCGGCTTTTTTCGCTTCTAACCGCTCGCTAGAGCGCATAAACATGGCGATGACCGAGTTCGGACAAAACGTCGAGGTTCAAAACCTACCGCTTAGTGAAGATAGGAGTGAGCTTAACTACCTCTCCCGTGAGCTTTTTTCCTTTCTCCCTTCCGTCTATCCCGGAGTCAACGATCAGGTCAAAGTCTTTCAGGAAAACGACCCGTGGGATGAGGTCAATCGGGCGGCTCAGGTGATCCTACAAAAACGCGCGAAAGGTCACAAGTATCAGGATATGGCGATTATCGCCACCGACCGAAAGTATGAGGAGATCATCCGGCGCGTCTTTCCACAGTATCAGATCCCCATTTTTATCGATAATACGATCAAAGTCATCGACAATCAGTTCATCCAGTTTATTCTCTCCTTTTTAGAAACGGTAGCTAGCGATTTAAAGCGCTCAAGCCTACTCGAATTTCTAAAGAGCTCTTTTTACCACATCGACAGCAGCAAGATCGAGCTATTTGAAAACTACCTGATCGAAGCCGGCATAAGGCCCTGGGAGCTAAACAAGGACTTTACCCGCTTTCCAAAGCACTGGCCCGAAGAAAGACAAGAAGAAAACTTAGAAATACTAAACGAAATCAGAAAAGAGATCCTCGCAGATCTTGAGGCCGTTAACTTGGAAAAAAAGGGAAGCTTTGACTATTTTATTAAAAAGATCAAAAGCTTTATTAAAAGGCACAAGTGTGAAGAAAAGCTGATAGAGCTCGAAGAAGCCTTTAGCGCTACAAAGGAAGTCGACCTGGCTTCGAGTTTTCGCCAGATTTGGAACATCCTAATAGAAGTGCTCGATCAGATGTCTTTTGTACTAGGGAAAGATCAGACGGACCTCGATGAATTCTTATCCGTCTTAAAAGCGGGCCTTAGTAGCTACGAGATCGGGATCTTACCGGAAAGTACCGACGCGGTGATCGTCTCTTCGATTTCCCGAGCCGAGCTTCCGGAGACTTCCTACTGTCTGTTTTTGGGGCTAAACGAAGAACTCTTTCCAAAGCAGATCGAAGAGACCTCCCTTTTGAGCGAAGAGGAAAAAAAGAAGCTCTACGAGATCATGGAGGTTCCGGCCTATTTTATCAACGACCACAGCTTTTACCACCAGCTCGAAGAACTGCGCTTTTATGAGCTCGCGACCAAGGCAAGAGACGGGGTTTACTTTTTCTACTCCCTTTTTGACCAACAAGGAAGCCCACTTCTACCGTCACGCTACATAGGAACCTTAAAGGAGATCTACGGTGAGAGCATTTACCCGGTCTATCCAAAGCTCTTTCCGTTTTTAACCAAAAAACGGGCGCCGATAATCCTCGAGACGATGGACGCGTACGACAGCCAGACGGTCCAGATAAGAGAGATCATTAAGCAGTGGAACAAAGACAACAAAGAGCTTTCGGCCTATTGGGACGAACTCCTGCTTAGCGACGACGAGCTGAGCGAGGATTTAGCAAGTAATCTTTATACCGATTCAGAAAAAAAAGTACGTGTCAGTTCTTCAAGGCTTGAAGAATTCGCGCGCTGCCCCTACCGCCACTTCTTAAGATACGGTCTAAGCCCGGTTGCGAGGGAAGAATACTCCGTCTCTAACCTCGATACGGGTAATCTGACCCATCAGGTCTTTGAGCGCTTTATCAGAGATTTAAAGAGTGAGGCCTACGAAAACAACCAGGAGCTAAGCGAGACTATTGAGTCTTACGTTAAGGATCCGGGAAAACTAGAAAAAACGTGTGAAGACCTCTTTAAAGTCATGTACGAGGACAGCTTAGAAGTAAAGCGCTACCAGTACAACGCGACGAACCGCTTTTTTATCCGAAAGATCTTCAGGATGATCAAAAACGCGATCTACATCATCCTGCTTCAGTTTGAAAACTCGCAGTACCTACCATATTTAACGGAGATGCCGTTTAATTATCCCCTCAATTCGGATCTGGAGCTTACCGGTATCATCGACCGGATCGACGTAAAAGACGAGGGTGACGACCTAAAAGTAAGAGTGGTCGACTACAAGACCGGGTCGCCTAAGATCGACTACTCCAAACTGTTTTACGGCTACTCGCTCCAACTCGCCCTGTATCTGTCCCAGGCCATAGAGATCGTGCGACAAAGGGAAGAAAAACAGACCGAGCCCAAGGGGTCGTTTTATTTTTACGCCGATAAGTCCGAATCGAGTAATCCAAACAATGAGGATCTACTGAGTGAGGTCTTTAACAACTTTAAGCTCATTGGGATCTACGAAAAAGAAGATACCAAGGAAAAACTGATCGATATAAAAGACGGACCTTCCAAAATGGCCCCACAACGCCTAACAAAAGAAGAACTAAATAAACTTCTGGATCATACCAAAGGTCTCGTCGAAGAGCTGGGGGAGCGAATCAAAAACGGGGAACTAAAGATCGAGCCGCTGGTACAAAATCTGGATACGGTCGGTTGCGACTTTTGTTCTTACGGGGACATCTGCCGTTTTGATCCGAATCTTGCCAGGGATAAGTGTAAAAATATAAAAACGCTCGATAAAGAGACGTTTTTTGAGGTCATAGAAAATGGCGACTAAAATCAGCTGGACCGAAGACCAACAAAGGGCGATCTTTAACCGGGGAAGAAACCTCCTCGTCTCCGCGGCAGCGGGCTCCGGAAAGACCGCGCTTCTTACCGAACGTTTAAAAGAGCTGGTATTAAACGAGGGCGTAGACTGTCGAAGGATTTTGGTTTTGACCTTTACGCGCGCCGCGGCGGCGGAAATGAAACAACGTTTTAAGCAAAAGCTCTTTACGGCGCTCGAGTCCGAAAGTTATAAAAGACCGACCAAAGAGACCTTAGAGCAGATCAACCTGATCACGGACGCGCAGATCTCGACGATCGACTCGTTCGCCTCGTCTACGATCAAAAAATACTTCGAAAAGGCGGGGATCGACCCAAATTTTCGGATCCCCGACGAGTCCGAATACGACCTTTTGGTGAACGAAGTCATCGATGAAAGCTTTGAAGAGTTGTTTATCAAAAGCGAGCGCGAACCCGACGCGTTTACGGAGCGTTTTTTGTCTCTGATTGACCGCTACTCGGACAACCGTTCGGTCGAAGGCTTAAAAAAAGAACTCCTAAAACTCATCGACTTTTTATCCACGCTCGCCCACCCTAACGATTGGTTTAAAAAGGCTTATGAAAACTACGAAAAAGATATAGAAGAGTTTTTAGAAAGCGGGCTCGTAAAAAACTACGCCGACTCCGTAAAAGAAAGCCTAAACACGGTAAAAGAAGCCTATAAGAAGCTTGATATCTATCACGGCGATATCCCCTGGCCTAAGTCCGGAAAGACGAAAGACGCCTTTAAAAACGAGATCTCGGCCGTTTTGGCCCTTGATCCGGACTCTTTTTCGGACCTCTTAGAGGACGTGGGGAGTCTGTCTTTTTGTAGCCTGCGCTTTCCTAAGCCCACCCCTGAAGACTTAAAAGAGACGGTAAAAGGCATTAGGGATCCGGCAAAAAAGAAGCTAAACGATTTAAAAGGCAAGTTTAAAGGCTTTGACGAAAAAAAAGAATACGAAAAAATAAAAAAAGTTAATGAGACGTTTAAGGACCTGTACGAACTGTCCCAGTTTATTTTAAAGCGGATCAACGAGCGAAAAGCCGAAAATAGGCTTCTTACCTTTTCGGATCTTGAGCGCAAGCTCCTTGAGATCCTAGAAGACGAAAAGATCAGAGAGGATATAAAAAACAGCTACGACTACGTTTTTGTCGACGAGTATCAGGACATCAATCAAATACAAGAAGAGATCCTTAGTCTTGTATCGGATAAAAATAATCGCTTTATGGTCGGGGACTTAAGACAGGCGATCTACCGTTTCCGCCACGCCGACCCGAGTATCTTTATAGAAAAAAGCGAAGAGTTCGAAAGTAAAACGGACCAAAACGAGCTGATTAGACTTAACTTAAACTTTCGCTCCTCTCCTACGGTCATCGATTCGATCAACGCGCTTTTTTCAAATATCATGTCAAAAGAGCTCGGTGAGGTCGACTACAACGCCCAGGCAAGGCTCATAGCAAACCGGAGCGATGAGACAAAACCGGCAGAACTCGACCTGATCGTAAGGGATAAAAGCACGGACTTAAACAACGACGAGATCCAGGCCCTGTTTTTAGCCGGAAAGATCAAAGAAATCGTATCCTCACCGGATAACGGCTACAGCTATAAAGACATCGCGATTCTTTACCGTAGCATCAACAAAAAGGCCGCAACGATTCTTAAAGTTTTGACCGAGCAGGGCATCCCCGTCCTCTTTGACGGGGAACAACAACAGGTAAACGCCCGCGAGATCAGCGTCTTTTTAAAGTTCATCTCACTGATCGACAATCACAAGCAGGACTATCCGCTTCTGACCGTCATGCAGCTTCCGGTCTTTGATTTTAGCCTCGACGAGATCGTGACGATCAAAAAGACGTATCCGGATTTAAACTACTTTTACGAAGCCGTCGAAGCCTACCGCGATCAAAAAGAGGACGCTTTGGCGGACCGGCTAAAAAGCTTTTACGCTCTTCTCGACCGGTTTCGCAGGGAGTCGCAACTTTACGCGCTCGACGATTACCTTTGGAAAGTCATGCTAGAGAGCGACTACTACGCCTACTTTGGAAGCCTTCCGGGAGGACAGGACCGTAAGCGTAACCTACGCCTATTAATCGAAAAGGCCAAGGATTTTAAGGAGACCAATCTAAAAGGGATCATCGCTTTTTTGGACTACGTAGCTAAGCTTGAGAAGAACAACAAGTACCTAAGCGGTCTAAAAGAACGCCCACAGGACCAAAACGCGGTAAGTCTGATGTCGATCCACAAGAGTAAGGGGTTGGAGTTTCCGGTCGTGATTTTATCCGATGTTTCTAAGCGCTTTAACCTAAACAGCTCGGGGAACTTCAACTACCATAAAGACTACGGTTATTCGGGAAGACTTATCGAATATAAGGACGATATCAAAGTAAAGGAAGACTGTTTTACGATCGAGGCCTTAAGAACCGTATTTCGAAGGGAAGAACTTTCAGAGGAAATGCGTCTGCTCTACGTGGCCCTGACCCGCGCGATGGACCGCCTAATTTTAGTCGGTGTCACCGAAGATGAAGATAGCGGGGAGGCTCAAAAAAGTTTACTCGAGCAAAACACGTACCTCGACTGGGTCCTGACCGGACTTGAGCGGGGCGGGAAAAAGGCCTGGAAAGTAAAAAGATGCCCGGAAGAAGAATTAATCGGGATCATCCCGGACGCGCCGGAAAAAGAGGTCGTAGAAGTAGACGAAGACCTAAAACGGCTTATTTACGACAAGCTGGACTCGGAAAAAATCGAGGAGATCGATTCGAGACCCGTCAAGACCTCCGTCTCTATGGTCAAGCGCAGCGGGATCGAAGAGAGTCTTGTCGAGATGGTCGAACTCGAGCACAGCGACGAGCGGGTGGTCTCACCGACCGAGTTTGGGGTCACGGTCCACAAGATCTTCCAGTCGTTTGATCTAAGTCGTTTGGATAGTTGTGAAGACTTAAAAGAAGAGATCAAAACCCAGATTGAAGAAATGCTTGAAGACGGGACCGTAACGCCCGAGGAACTGCGCCCGGTAGATTTACAGCTTTTTGAAAACTTCTACGCGTCGGAGCTTGGAAAGCGCCTTTTTGAGAGCTTTAAAAAGGACCCCGGGGATTATCTCGTCGAGTATCCGTTTAAGCTCGATCTGACCGAAAGCGAGATCTATTCGCTCGGGAGCGAAAACAACATCATCGAAGTCTCCGGGATCATTGACTGTTGCTTTTTAGAAGACGGTAAGTGGGTCCTAGTCGATTATAAAACCGACCGGTACTTTAATGAACAACTTTGGAGACAGCGCGTCTCAGAATACGAGATGCAGGTAGAACTCTACGAAAAAGCGCTTGAGAGACTGACGAAAATCCCGGTCGCGGAAAAGCATATTTTCTTTTTAAACCAAAATTTGGACCATAACGTAACTAAAGGTAGCGAAGCTTAAACTTCACTACCTTCTTTTTTCTCTTTAAGAGCGTCTACGAGCATAAAAGCTACCTTATTAATGGTCTGCGACCCCGCCACGAGGACCAGATCGCCCGGCTTTAAATTATCGGTTAAGTATTTTACGATTTGCTCGAACTCGCTCATGACGACCGTCGGAATGTTATAGTCACGCTTGATGTACTTCGCCAGATCCTCCGAGTAGATGTTATAGGTATTGGCTTCGCGGTCGGAGTAGATATCGTTTAGGATAACTTCGTCGGCCCCTTTAAACGAGTCGATAAACTCTCGAAACAGGAGTTTGGTGCGCGAGTACGTGTGCGGCTGGAAGACGACCCAAAGTTTGTTATGGTCGTGGTTTAAAGCCGACTCGATCACGACCCTTAGTTCGGTCGGGTGATGGGCGTAGTCTTCGTAGACGTTGATTCCGTCGACTTCCCCACGAAACTCAAAACGCCGGTGGGCCCCTTTAAAATCCTTGAGCGAGTGTTTGATCAGCTCTTTATCAACCCCCAAATGATCGGCGACGATGACCGCGGCCATCGCGTTTAGGACGTTGTGCCTTCCCGGAATTTGAAGTTCAAAGTGATCGTAGAACTCGTCTTTATGGTAAAGATCAAAACTGGGGTTTCCAAATTCGTTGAATTCCACGTTTTTTGCGGTCCAGTCGTTGTTGTCTTTAAAGCCATAATAAACGACCGGACATTTAAGGCCCAGACAGACGTTTCGAACGATCGTATCGTCGCCCCAGGCCACCATCAAGCCGTTTTTCGGTAAGATCATTCCAAAGCGGTGAAACGACTGCATGATTTGTTTTAGACCGCCCGTGAAGTAGTCGAGGTGGTCTTTTTCGATGTTCGTGATCACGCCGATTTGGTGTTGGGTCTTTAGGAAAGAATCGACAAACTCACAGGACTCGACGACGAAATACTCATTTTTCCCGAGGTGCGCGTTTCCACCGATCTCATCGAGCCTTCCGCCGATCGAAACGCTGGGATCGAGCTCGGCTTGTGTCAGTAGTTGGGCGATCATCGAAGAGGTCGTGGTCTTTCCGTGCGTTCCGGCTACCCCGATCGTGGTCTCGAACACCCGTGAGAGCAGGCCAAGGTAGTCGCTTCGCTCAATTCGGGGAATGCCGAGTTTTTTGGCTTTGACCATTTCCGGTTTTTCATCGCTGATGGCAGCCGAGAAAACGAGAAGATCCGTATCGTCGGGGAGGTTGTTTTCGTCGTGGCCGATACTGATCGGAATGCCTCGGTTTTTAAGCTTTTGAACGTAAAGCGAGTCCATCATGTCGCAGCCGGCCACTTCAAAGCCCATATCCTGGGCGATCCCGGCCAACCCGCTCATGCTGGTCCCGCCGATTCCTACGAAGTAGAGTTTGTTGATTTTCTTGCCGAATTCTTTTTCTAGTATTGTTTTCATTTTTTTAAATTATATAAGGTTGGTTTCAATTTTATGCAATTTCCATGAATTTTGCATTTTAAAAGGGTGGTATTTATCTATTGTACATTTCTTTTGGGGTAATGTTAAAAAATTTTTTAAGGTTATTTTTAATGTTTTGTGTTATCATTTAAACACAAGTGAGGTTATATTTTTGGGGTAAACAGCGAAAATATAACCTTTAATTTCTAATAGACAAGTAGGTATTGAAGAGATGGAAATATCTGATATCAAATTTAGAAAAATTTTCCCAGATGGGAAGCTTCGAGCAATCGTATCTGTTACATTCGATGATCTATTTGTGGTCCACGACATCAAGATCATAGAAAGCCAAAACGGCTTTTTCGTAGCTATGCCAAATCGTAAAACGATCAACGGCGAATTTAAGGACATATGCCACCCGATCAATTCGGAAGCGCGCAGGATGATCGAAACAGAAGTTTTGGGAGCTTTCAATGAAGAGCTCGGAAACCAAGATGTGGACATTGATGAATTTGAGGAAGAAGTATAATGCCGCCTATTAAGGCGGTTTTTTTAATTTCCATTATTTAACAAAATATTTGGGATAATTTTCTCGCCGTAATGCTATCATAAAAAGGACGATGAAAATTAAATCATTAATCTTAGCCGCTGGATCGGGACAGCGCATGAAATCGGATATCGCCAAAGTCTTACACAAGACGGCTGGAAAAACTCTACTCGAACACGTCTTAGACGCCTGCCGTGAGGCCGACGTCGATGAGACCGCTGTGATCCTGGGCTATCAAAAAGATGAAGTTGAAAAAATAGTACCGGAAGACGTCGACGTCTACTACCAACAAGAGCAGCTAGGCACGGGACACGCCGTAAAACAGGCCAAAGCGTTTTTTGACGGTGGAGACGAATCGGTGGTTCTGGTTTTAAACGGGGACGCTCCCCTGATAAGCCCGCACACGATCGACCGGCTTATTGAAAAACACTTAGAGAATGAAAACGGCGTAACCGTACTGACGGCAAAAGTTCCCGATCCCACGGGATACGGGCGCATCATCAAAGAAGACGATCGTCTTCTTCGTATCGTGGAACAAAAGGACGCGAGCGAAGAGGAACGAAAAATCGATGAGATCAATTCCGGGGTCTACTGTTTTAATTCTGCCGATCTTCTCCCAGCTCTTGAGAAACTGACCGATAAAAACAGTCAAAAAGAATATTATTTGACCGACTGCATTGAAATAATTCGGGATATGGGAAAAGATGTGGGAACATATTTATTGGAAGATTATAAAGAGACCGCGGCCGTTAATTCAAGGGCCCAGCTCGCCCAGGTCAACGCGATTTTTTACGAAAAGAAAGCTTTGGAGCTCATGGACGAGGGGGTCACGATCATCGACCCCAAAAACGTCTACATTGATTTGTCGGTCAAAGTCGGAGCCGATACGGTCATTTATCCGGGTTGCCTCATCGAAGGCGATACGGTAATAGGAAAGGGGTGTACGATCGGTCTGAACTCGCATATTAAAAACTCTACCATTAAAAATAGCGTTCAGATCGAAAGTTCTACGATAATCGATAGTATAATTGATGAGGGAAGTCAGATTGGGCCTTACGCCTATTTGCGTCCCAACTCTCAGATTGGAAAAAACGTTAAAGTCGGCGACTTTGTCGAGGTTAAAAATTCAGTTATTGGCGATGGTAGTAAAGCTTCTCACCTAACTTATATCGGGGATGCTGACGTAGGCGCGGGTGTGAATCTCGGTTGTGGAACGGTATTTGTTAATTACGACGGGAAGAAAAAGCATCGGACCGTCGTAGAAGATAACTGTTTTATAGGCTGTAACACGAATTTGATCGCCCCGGTGACGGTAAGGGAAAATAGTTATACAGCCGCGGGCTCGACGATCACCGACGAAGTCCCACCAAACACTTTGTCAATTGCTAGGTCGCGCCAAGAAAACAAGATAGATTATTATCAAGAGGAAGAATAAGGGGAAAGACCATTGGACTTTAAAAAAGATGACATCAAAATCATCTCCGGAAACTCGAACAAGACTTTAGCACAAAACATTGCCCGAACGCTGGGCGTAGATTTGGTCGACGTGGACCTGGATACGTTTAGCGACGGCGAGATCAACTTCAAGTTAAAGGAATCGGTTAGAGGCAAAGATGTTTTTGTTGTCCAATCTACCAATTATCCACAAAGCGAAAATTTAATGGAGCTTTTGATCATAATGGACGCCTTGAAAAGGGCCTCTGCTGGAAGAATCACCGCGATCATGCCGTATTACGGTTACGCGCGGCAGGATCGGAAGTCCCTCTCAAGACATCCAATAACGGCAAAGCTGGTAGCCGATCTCCTTACGACGGCGGGCGCGGACCGTATCGTAACCATGGATCTGCACGCGGACCAGATACAGGGCTTTTTTGATATTCCGGTCGATCATCTGTCCGGGATTTTACGACTATCCAACCACTTTCAGGAACAAAACCTGGACGATCTTATGGTCGTGGCACCCGATACCGGAAGTATCAAAAGGGCGCGAAAGTTAGCTCAGAATTTACAATGTGATTTTGCTATCATCGACAAACACCGTCCCCGCCCAAACGAAGCCGAAGTTAAAAACATCATCGGCGACGTAAAGGGTAAAAACTGCATCATGATCGATGACATGATCGACACGGGCGGTACCATCGTAGAAGGCGTCAAAGCGCTGATGGAGCGCGGCGCCAAATCCGTCCGGGTCGGCTGTACGCACGGTGTTTTGTCGGGCGACGCTTTAAAGAAATTAGATGAAAGTCCAATCGAAGAACTGGTCATCCTCGACACGATCGAACTCCCCGAAGAAAAGAGAATCGATAAACTAAAGATCATACCGACCAACGAGTTCTTTGGTGAAGCCATCACTTACATTCACAACAATGAACCCTTGTCGCTTCATTTTGAACCGACCGAATACGTATGATTTATCTGATCGCAGGACTGGGAAATCCAGGAACGAAGTATGAAAATACCCGCCACAACGTCGGGTTTCAGGCTATCTATGATATCTCGGTAAAATATAAACTTAAGGACAAAGAAAGACAGGAATTTGACGGAAGGCTCGCCCCACTGATCTTAGACGACAAAAAGATCTTAGTCTGTGAGCCGATGACCTTTATGAACCTAAGCGGCGAGTGCATCGAACAGGTCGCGCGTTTTTATAAGATCCCGACCGAGAACATCATCATCATTTACGACGACGTAGACCTGCCCGTAGGCGAAGTCCGGGTCAAGCCCAGAGGCGGCGCGGGCGGCCAAAACGGGATGAAATCGATCATTTACTGCCTCGACAGCGACGATTTTCCAAGGATCCGTATAGGAACGGGACCGAGGGTCCCTGATATGGACCTGGTGAGGTACGTTCTGTCCCCGTTTCCACCCGAGCAGGTCCCCATCATAGAAAAAGCGGCCGAGCGGGCGGCCGAAGCGGCGATTTTAATCGTAACCGAAGGGCTCGAGCGAGCCATGACAAAGATAAATTCAATGGAAAACATCAAGCCGGAGTGATCCGGCTTTTCTTTTTGTCCGTCTTAAAGATCGATTTTTCAATATACAGATAATCCTTGTTTTCCATATGAAGTTCCACGAAGTCTCCCGAAAGCTCAGGCCTTGGACTAGGAGCGATGATAAGCGTGATCCCAAGCTGTTTTAAGACGGCCGGATCGAACCGGTCGACAAAACCTGAGATGTTCTTTTTCTCGTCGTAGGTAAAGAGGTTGCCGATCAGGTGGGATTCATACTCCCTTCCGGCCAGGCGAAAGGCTTCCTCGACGTAGTTTGCCCGGGGTAGGACCATGGCGATCTCGCCCGTGTACTGCCTGACGTAAATGTTATAGGCGGGCAGGGCGAGCAGGTAAAGCTTTTGGGGATCGTCCGTTGTGACGTTTTCTTTGATGGTCTTTACCGCGCTCACGGTCGCGTCGGGGATCTTGGCCGAGTTTTCAGCCCCGTAGTATTTTACGTCCGTCAGGGCAAAGGCGCTCGGCACAAGAAAGAAAACCAAAAGAACAAGGCTTATGGCTTTTAAGGAACGCTTTCCCTCTAGGAGTCTTACAAGGCCGGCGCTTATCGTAAAAAAGACCGGCAGCAGCCAAAAAAAACGCCAGTAGACCGGAAAACTCGTCAGGTAGTGTCCGACAAACGGGTACAAAAAGGGATTTAAAAAGCTTATGAGCAGCAGCAGTGGAGCAAACCCAAAACTTACGCGCTCGCGCACGTTTCCGGTAAGAATAAAATAAAACCCAAAGAAGACGTAGACAAGGAATAAAAACCAGTTGTCTCCAAAGTACTCGGTAGCGATCTCAAGCCAGGTCTTGGTCTGTTCAAAAGACAAAAGCTGGCTGAGGCCTCGGTCGGTGCGTAACATAAAAAAGTAACCGAGCAGAAACAGCGCCGACGGGACGGCCGCCAGAACCGAAAAAATAACGTACTTTAATTTTTGGCTTCTTTTTATATAAAAGAAATAACCGACAAATAGGATAAAATAATAAACCGGAAGCAGGTAAAGCCCTACGGCGCTCGTTCCGGGCCCGCTGATCAGGCATATCGCGATCAACAGGAAATAAGCCCCGCTCAGGGTCCCGTTTAGGCTTTTTTTGTAAATTTCCATAAAATAGGATAAGAGCGCGACGCAACAAATATTGATTGTAAGCGTTTTTCCCATCCAAGCTTTAAGTAAAATAAAACTACTTGAGAGATAATTTGAGTAGCCGTCAAATAAGGTCAGTAGGGCTAAGATCAGGACGAAGAGCTTTTGCTTTTTTGTCTCCTCAAACAGGCTCTGGGCTAACATTAAATAAGCGACGTAACTGGCTCCGATCACGATCACCGGAAAGACCGAATGGCAAAGGACGACCCCGTCGATGTGAAAGAGCGTGCTAAGGAAGGTCGTTAGGATCTCAAAAGCCGTAAACTTATAATTGGGTGGAAAGACGAATGCGTCTAGCCCGATCGACGGGTTGTTCGAAAAGATCTTTCCCGTCTGTTGGATCGTGGTCGTGATCGCGATATAAAACGCGTCGTCGCCGTCGATGCGGGTATAAAAGGCCTCTACGGCCATTTGAAGAAGAATTAAAACGAAAATGGACACCGTTAGAAGATCAAAACTCTTTGGAATCTTTAAAAGTTTTTGTAGGTATCCGTTTTCGCTTAAATATAAAAGGGCTATAAAAAAGCAGACCGTAATAAGCATCACAAACAGCAGTAGTGCTTTTTCATAGTCACCTTCGGTCAGCATAAACGGGAGACAGAGCACTTCGTTTAAAGCGTAGACGAAGACGATCCCCGTGATGTAGGCGCAGGCCCGGCTAAAACGAATCTTTAGCGAAAGGGTTATGGCCGCGCCAAGGATGTATGGCACGATGACTGCGCAGGATAATAAAAATAAAACGTAAAGGATTTGTGTGACATCCATTATTTAATCTTATTACAAAACCTCAAAAACAGAATAATTTATACTTGATGAATTCATTAAACGAACTAGAGAATTTTAAAAGCATTTCGGACTTATACGAAACCGTTAAAAAAGAAAAGACGGTCAACCTCACCAACGTCAAGGGGGGCCTTCAGGGCTTTATCGCCCTGACCCTTTACGAGCAGACCCGACAAAACGACGCGGACCTGCTCATGATCATGGCCACCGACGCTGAAGCCAAGGAAAAGGCCGATTTGCTTGCCGGATATATTGAAAACGTTTACTATTTTCCGCCCGAACACCTGCACGATTATTTTTCGGACGCTTTTTCGCTCACCGATATCAAGGACCGCCAAAAGGTCTTGACCGAGCTTTTAAAGCCTGGCCCCTCCCTCATCGTGAGCTCACTCGAAGCCCTACTAAAAAGACTTCCGAGTCCTAAGAAGTTCGCTTCTTACATTAAAGAGATAAAAAAGGGCGAGGAATTCGGTTACTCGAAACTGATCGATCTACTGTCCACTTACGGCTACGAGCGGGTCTACCAGACCGAAGCGACGGGGCAGTTTTCCGTGCGTGGGGAGGTTGTCGACGTCTTCTTATCGACCGAGGACCGGCCGGTCCGTTTTGACTTCTTTGACGACGAGATCGAAACGATCTATTACTACGACCCGGAAACCCAGCGTTCGGAAGAGGAAATCGACGAGATCAGGATCTCACCGCTGAGTGAAAACTGGCAGGAAGAAAAGGACCGCGAGAAAAATCTAAAGAAAGTCCAAAATATTTACGGAAAACAGAGCAAGTACGAAGAAAGACTGGCCCTACTCGAAGAAAACGCGAACCTCCCCAACGGGATCCTGTTTGCCTTCTCCAACGAAAAAGCGAGCCTGTTTGATTACTTAAACTACGACGGCCGGGAAAATTCGGTCGTTTTGTTCGTCGAGCCCGAACGCGCCAAAGAATGCGCGAAGGATTATCTGCGCCGGGCCGATGAGGACTACAAAGAGATGTACGACTCCGGCCAGGCTTTTAAAGAAGAGCGAAGCCGCTACTTTAGCCTGCGCCAGATCGAAAACCGGATCAAACAACACCCACTGGTCAACCTCTTCCTTTTTGAGGCCACGAACAAGCGCAGCCTGACCATCAACATGGATTCGCGTACGATCGAAAGTTTTGCCGACCAGATCGATATCTTAAAGAAATTCTTGCAAAACCGGATCGACCGCAATTACTACATCCACTTTTTCGCAAACGACGAAGCGGGCCTTGAAAAACTTCAAAACTACGTCCGGGGGCTCGGCCTTGGCCCCTATATAAAAGAGGAAGGGGACGAACCGGGGATCCGGCTCTCGCTCGGAAATCTCATCGAGGGCTTTGAGCTGGCCCAGGACGACATCGTCTTTCTCAGCGAAAACGACGTCTTCCATCCAAAAAAGAAACGAAAACGTTACAAGAGCAAAAATACCAAAAGCCTCGACCGCTTTACCGACCTAAAGGTCGGCGACTACGTCGTGCACGACGAAAACGGGATCGGGGAGTACATGGGGATCAAGCAGATGGAAATCGACGGCGTTACCAAGGATATGATGCACATCAAATACGCCGGAGACGACTCGCTCTACATCCCGGTCGACCAGATGGATATGATCCAGGTCTACATCGGTACCGGGGAAGCCAAGCCCAAGCTCAACACCCTCGGCTCTCCCGCCTGGTCCAAGGCCAAGAGCAGAGCCAAAAAATCCGCCGACGACATGGCCGACGAACTGATCGCCCTGTACGCCAAGCGTGAGAATAACCCCGGCTATGCCTTCTCGCCCGATACCGTCTGGCAAAAGGATTTTGAAGAAGCCTTTGAATTCGAAGAGACCGACGACCAGCTTCAAAGCATTAAAGAAATCAAGGAAGATATGGAAAAACCGGTCGCCATGGACCGGCTGTTGTGTGGGGACGTCGGCTACGGAAAGACCGAGGTCGCGTTTCGAGCGGCTTTTAAGGCGGTCATGGATAACAAGCAGGTCGCGATCCTGGTCCCGACGACGGTGCTCGCCCAACAACACTACTCAAAGGCCCTTAAGCGCTTTAAAAACTTTCCGATCAATATCGAGGTTTTAAACCGTTTTAAGACAAAAAAAGAACAAAAAGAAATCCTAGAGAACTTAAAAACCGGTAAGACCGACATCATCATCGGTACCCACCGGCTTTTGTCAAAAGACGTAAAATTCGACGACCTCGGGCTTTTGATCGTAGACGAGGAACAGCGCTTTGGGGTACGCTCAAAAGAAAAGCTAAAACAGTTAAAGGAAAACGTCGACGTGCTGACCTTAAGCGCCACGCCAATCCCCAGGACCCTGCACATGTCGCTGTCGGGCGTTCGGGATATGAGCGTACTCGAAGAGCCCCCGGTCGGACGCCGCCCGATCAAGACCTACGTCATGAACTACTCCGCCCCCGTGATCCGGGACGCGATCAACAGAGAGCTCGAACGGAAGGGGCAGATTTATTACGTTCACAACCGCGTCCACGACATCGACGAGGTCACGGCCCGGCTAAAAGAGCTCGTACCGGAAGCCCGCATCGTCCAGGCCCACGGTCAGATGAGTGGAAAACAGCTCGAAGATATTATGGAGCGCTTTTTAAACAAGGAATACGATATTCTTGTCTCGACGACGATCATAGAAAACGGGCTCGACGTACAAAACGCGAACACGATGATCGTCGAAGACGGCAACCACTTTGGGCTCTCCCAACTCTACCAGCTGAGAGGGCGCGTCGGCCGAAGCCCCAGGCAGGCTTATACTTATATCACGCACAAGCGCCAGAGTTTAAACGAGGACGCGGCCAAACGCTTAAAAGCCATAAGAGACTTTACGGCTTTCGGTTCGGGCTTTAAGATCGCTATGCGGGACCTGGAGATCCGCGGGGCAGGAAACCTGCTCGGTAGCGAACAGTCCGGGCATATGGCTAAGATCGGCTACGAACTGTATACGCGGATTTTAAAACTCGCCGTCGACGAGAAGCTCTCCGGTAAAAAAATCGAGCCCCCCAAAGAGGCTAAGATCAAACTAACGACCAGCGCCTACATCCCGGGCGGCTATATCGAAGGCGAAGACGTAAAATATGAGGTCTACCGCAAGCTGATCTCACTCAAGACCCGCGACGAATACGACGCGCTAGAAGACGAACTCATCGACCGTTTTGGAAGTATCCCGCAATCCGTGTATAATTTAATGTTGACGGCAATGATCAAAAACCTCGGACTCGACCTAGGGATCATCTCAACGACCCAGGAGAACGACGCGGTCAAATTCGTCTTTGAGTCGGTCGAAAAGGCTTATGAGGCAACCCAGGCCGTTCTAGGTGAAGAAGATTTAAAGACAAATTTAAAAATAAATAACGACAGCGGTGTACCAAATTGGACTTATAAGGTAAAATCAAAAGGTTACAGGATGCTTGTGACCATTTATAATTTATTGGAACGGATACACAAAATCCAAAAAGAAAAAGGGGAGGACAGTTGAAAAAGAACACAAAATGGTGCTTGTTGTTAATCGTTATGCTCGCTGCGTTTTTCTTTAGCGGTTGTAGTTTGATAAACGTAAATCCGGAAAGGGACAACGCCCAGGTCATCGCGACCATCGACGGAAATGACCTGACAAAGAGCTACTATAATAATTATCTGGCCATGATGCAGATGAACTACGAAACCAGCGATCAACAGTGGCCGACCGGGCATACGCTTAAAGAATTAAAAGAAAATCTGTACGATTCGATCATTCAACAGCAGGTCTTCGCGCTTAAAGCGCAAAAAGACGGCGAAACGATCGACGAGAACGAAGCCAAAAAGGACGCCGAAGAAACCTTTAACAACCTAAAAGAAGAACTCGGCGACGACCAGTTTGAAGCCATCTTAAACGAAAATTATTCGACGACCGATACGTTCAAGAGTTGGGTCGAAGAAAACCAGAAAAACGCCGAGTACGCGTCCAAGACGACCGAAAAATTCCAGGATGACTTCGAAAAAGATCCGTCAAAGGTCCTTGACGCGACCGTCGGAAAGATCAACGATACCGACGTCAAGCGCGGTACCTACGAATACCGGCTTTTAAGAGAGACCTTAAATTATTATATGGAAAATCAGGAAGCCATGCCGACGGATCAGGCCGCGATGGAAGAAACCAACCTCAAGATCTTTGAAGACATCCAAAAAGCGGACGCCAACATCAAGTACTGCGAGGATAATTCTATCGAAGTTCCACAGTCGGACATCGATTCCAAAGCCAAGAGCCTGGAATCGACGACGAGTTATTTCTTCCAGGACGAAGACCAGACCAAGCAGTTCTTAGAAAATTACTACCTGACGCAGGATACGTACGATACGTACCTGAAAGAACAGGCCAAGGGCGACGCCGCCCAGGAAGCGGTCAGGACTAATTGTGAAGACAACGTCGAAGTGACCGACTCGGAAGTCAAAGCCTACTATCAGGAAAACCAGAAAAAATACGATACGACCGAAGTCTCGGCCATGCACATTTTATCGGAAGACAAGGCGGCCGCCGATTCGATCTATGACGAAGCCAAGGACATCACGACCAAGGAAGACTTCCAGGCACTCATCGATAAATACAAAGACGTCGAAGGGATCGACGAAGCTACGGACCTCGGACAGTTCGATTATGGGACGATGGTCGAACCTTTCTCGGAAGCCGCTTTTAACGCGGACCTGAACACGGTCCTAAAGCCGGTCAAAACCGACTACGGTTATCACGTCATCTTCGTCTACGACCGTCAGGACGGTGAAGTCCAGCCGCTCGAAGACGTAAGGGAAGATATCGAAAACGAAATCAAGACCGACGAAGGGGAAGAAAAGTACGACCAGATCGAAAACGACCTTACCCGAGGGGTACACTACGACATCCCGGATGAAATCAGTACACCGATTGAAGAATACTGTGACACCTTAAAAGAAGAATACAACGTAAAAGAAGACATGAACAATATCCGTGCTTAAATTTAAATGGGACAGTCAAAATCTAGCCATACGTTCATAAAAGGTGCGTCTATTTTAACAGCCGCAGGAATCTTATCCAGAGTCCTGGGGCTGTTTTTTAAAGTACCGCTGTATTACATGTACGGTAGCTATGGAAACGGCATCTTTTATAACGTCACCAACATCTATAATTTCTTACTGATGGTCTCGACCGTGGGGATCCCCGTCGCCATCTCCAAGATGATCAGTGAAAATCTCGCGCAAAAAGACTATCCGGCGGTTTTGGATACGTACGACGTCTCACTAAAAACGCTCATGATCATCGGCGGGATCTCTTCCCTTCTGCTGTTGTTTGGGGCACAGTTTATCATCAACCTAACGGGGTGGCCGCAGGACTCGTTTTGGTCGATCATCGCCATCGCTCCGGCGCCGTTTATCATTTCGATCTGTTGCGCTTACCGTGGGTTTTATCAGGGCTTTGAACTGATGAATCCGACGGCGATCTCACAGATCATCGAACAAATCGTACGCGTCATCGTCGGCCTCCTGTTGTGTTACATCGGCATCTACAGCTTGGGCAACGTGGGAGTGGGGGTCGCCGGATCCGTGTTTGGGGCGACCGCTGGTGGACTGTCGGCTTTACTTATTCTTCTACTGGTATTTCCGTTATTTAAAGAGAGCTACCGCCGCGTTTTTGAGCTGGCCAAAAAGAACAAGATCTTAAAAAGTAAGAAGACCCTTTTTAAGCGCCTGCTCTACATCGCCGTACCGGTGACGCTGACCTCATCGATCGTATCGCTCTTTT
>CANRHG010000008.1 GCA_947630385.1 uncultured Eubacteriaceae bacterium | reverse complement strand
GTTCGGACATCGATTCCGCTTCCTTAAAACAGGCCCGAATCAACGCGCACAAAGCGGGCGTCACGGACCTGGTGGCTTTTCAAAAACTACCGCTTAGCGAGATACGCTCGAGAAAGAAATACGGCGTGCTCATTACCAACCCGCCGTACGGAAAGCGCCTCGGGGAAGTAAAGAAGTTAAAGGGGCTGTACCGGGAAATGGGAAAGGTCTTTCGGAGCCTTCCGGACTGGAGCTATTTTATCCTGACGGCTTATCCCGATTTTCAAAAGGTTTTTGGCCAAAAAGCGACCAAAAACCGCAAAATCTACAATTCAACGATCCTGACGTATTTTTACGAATACTTTGGACCGTTACCAAAAAGAGATGAAAAAAGACGGACTGCGCTTCGCTAAAGGCGGAAGCAAAAAGAAGAAGAAAAATAAGAATAATAAGATAGAAGAAAAAAGACCCGTCGAAGTCGAAGAAATCGACCGCGAAGACTTTGTCGTCGTGGGTAAAAACCCCGTTACGGAAGTCTTAAAAAGCGACATTCAGGTCGAACGGGTCCTAATCCTAAAAGACAACACCGACCACATCCTGGCCGCGATCAAAGACCGGGCCAAGAAGAAAAACTTAGTCGTTCAAAGTGTGGAAAAAGCCAAACTCGACGAGCTGGCCGACGGAAGGCCCCATCAGGGCGTGGCGGTTCTTACGGCGCCTTACGAGTACAAAAGCCTGGACGATGTTTTAAAAAACTCGACAGAGTCGGAAATCGTCGTTTTATGCGACCACATCACCGACCCGCACAATTTCGGAGCCATCATTAGAAATGCCGAAGTGTGTGGGGCAAAAGCCGTGATCTTTCCTTCAAGACGCTCTGCGGGACTTTCTCCGGCAGCGGTCAAAGCCTCTTCGGGAGCTGCGGCTTATCTGGATCTGGTAAAGGTAGCAAACCTAGCCCAGGCGATCGGAAAACTCAAGGAAGCCGGTTACTGGATCGCGGGCGCGGACATGTCGGGAACGCCTTATTACGACTGTGATTTAAAAGGGAAACTGGCTCTGGTCCTTGGTAGTGAAGATACAGGAATGGGCCAAAATATCAAGAAGCTGTGTGACTTTTTGGTAGGAATTCCGGATTATGGAAAAGTAGACTCGATGAACGTTTCGGCAGCGGCGGCTGTGATTTTGTCCGATGCGGCGAGGCAACAACACCAGTGAAAGAATATCTGGTCATTGACGGCTACAATCTACTTTACGCGTGGGCGGAACAAGAAGGCGTCGTTTTAAAAGAAGACGTCTTCGACGTCATGCGTGAAAAGCTGATCGAACGTATCGCCAATTATACGGGGGCAACGGGTTTTGAGACGGTTCTCGTGTTCGACGCGGCCGGACGGAGTAGTCTGTTTAACTCCGAAGAGTACATCGACGGCGTCTTTGTCGTCTTTACGAACAAAGATGAATCGGCCGACACCTATATCGAGCGGTTTTTGTACCAGCGTCCAAAATATACCAGAGCCGTACTGGTGTCCTCCGACGGACTGATCCAGGATATGGCGGTCTTTACCGGAGCCGAACGCCTTTCGAGTAGACAGTTCTTGACGGTTTTAAAGGACAACGAAAAGAGCCAACAAAAGTACCGTGAGGACCGTAAAGCCAAGCCCGTCAACGTTTTTGGTGAACATCTGGATGGAGAGACGAAAAAAATCTTCGAAAAATTGAGAAAAGGTGACCCGGAGTAGTTTACTTTTTTTGAAAACGTGCTATAATAATTGGTGTCGCTAAAAAATTTGAAAAAATTTTTTAAAAAGTATTTGACAATATAGCTTAGTTTGTTATATAATTATCAAGCTGATTCATTTGGGAGAATGCCCGAGTGGCTAAAGGGGGCGGACTGTAAATCCGTTGGCTACGCCTACAATGGTTCGAATCCATTTTCTCCCACCATTTGCCATTATAGCTCAGGAGGTAGAGCACTTCCTCGGTAAGGAAGAGGTCATCAGTTCAAATCTGATTAATGGCTCCATATTAAGTCAGCAATTCAAGACCACGGAAGTGGTCTTTTTTTATACCCTAAATTAAATTTTTCCAGAAAAATGTCGCATAACTTTAATGTACACATGTAAATAATAATGTCCAGAATCGCCGAAAAGTTGTAAATAATAATGTCCGAAGGTCAGTTTAAATTAAATTTTTTTTTGATTTTACATTAAACTCTTAACCTTTTTACATTATAGTCCTAACTTTTCAATCCAAAATCTTAAGATACCCTCATAGCTTATATCTGGAATTTTGGTCGTCTATACTTACTTTCCCCGGAATTCCTCGTAATCTACCGAGCTTTGTGTAGGTATTCTGTCGTAAAATTATCTTGATCCATAGAGACGATAGCTAAGTTCTTACGATTTTCCAAGTGACCGGTCGAATTAAACGGGTAGTTGAAGGAAAACCTACAGGAGATTTTTAACTATTGCTGTTGGATAATCTTACGAAAGAAACTTGCGTTTTTACAAAATACGATGGATTTTAGCCATATGGAGAACAGAGGGATTACCTCTATAGGTTATGAGAAATTCCGTACATTATTATTTTCAACGATACAAAAGAAGCTCTTTCGGGCGTGTTTAGAATCTCGTAAGTACAGGAATCACCGAGAATCTAAGTCCGCAAGAACTTCTTGAAATCTCTAGACAAATCTTATCACAGTTTAAAGATTTAAGCGAGATGGGAGCGGTTCGTAAAGCAGCTGTTTTGGCCGATATCGAAGCCGACGTATAGGCTCAAACCCGGAAAGCCAAAGATATTGGATTTAATAGTATATTTCCCTACAATTATGCTATAATGTTTAACATTAGACTCTGTAAACGGACATCAAAAGATAACTTACGTTTACAGAATGAAGAGGTATGGTTTGGTATTTAGCCAAGAAGATTAAAAATTAATACACTAGATGGGAAACTTATGAAAAGATTAAGTATTTTCTTTGTGATCCTTACCGCGCTTTTTAGTGCGTCTATAACGACGGTCTGTGCGGCAATGACAAATTATGGAATTGAGCCGAGGGAAGCTTATATTGAAGTCGGTCAAACGATTCAACTTCATCCATATTACGAAACCGACGATGGTTCGACAAGAAATCCAATGTTTTATGTTGACTCAGACGCCGATCATGATGTAGTCGAACTGGGTGAAGGCGGAATGGTCATGGGTAAAAAAGTCGGTGATACGACAATCAACTGTGGTTTTAGAGAAGAAGGGGAATCTTCTTTTTACTTCAGCCGAGCTTTTATTCACGTTATCGATCCGGTAACAACTTTTGAAGTTCCGCAAAGTACATACACTCTGTATTTGCATCAGTGGGAACTGGACAAAAAAGCCTATAGTTTTAAACCGGAGATCAACGTCGTTCCCGATACGCTTCAACCTACGTTTACCTTAGATAATGACAACGGAACGGTTGAAATCAGTTATGACGGTAGCATTCGACCCATCGGTTATGGAACCGAAGTTGTTACAGCCACTATTGGGAGACAATCAAGAGAGATCACTATCAACGTAAGAGACAAAGACAAGGAAAGCTACACGACTTTTAAAGAAACGACTCAAGATCCGGTATTCCCTGAAAGCTCAGGACCGATTTATTCGACGACCATGTCGGGTAATGTAAACGGACACGAGTACTCCAGAAATTGGGCTAATCCAGTCAACTCCTATCTGGTCAAAGCGGATAAAGGTTACATGACTGTAGGAAGAACCAATGATCAGGTTGTTGTAACGTATTTCAACAATTCCTACGAACCAATCGCTGAAAAAACGGTCGGATTTGATCTTCCGCTTTTCGGTGGATTTTACAACGGTACCGATAACTTTTTCTTGGTCTTCGGGCAAAACAATCCAAATCAATCCGACGATACGGAAGTTCTACGAATCGTTAAGTACGATAAAAATTGGAATAAAATTTCTTCAGCTAGCGTAAAAGGAGCCAATACGGTGTACCCGTTTGATGCCGGGTCTTTAGATATGGCTCAAAGTGGGGATATGCTTTACGTTCGTACTTGCCACGAAATGTATACGAGTTCGGACGGTTTAAACCATCAAGCCAACATGGCCTATGAAGTAAATATACCTACAATGGAAGTTACAGGCTCGAATTATGAAGTTTCAAATTCTGGCTATGGCTATGTTTCGCATTCCTTTAATCAATACTTGCTCGAAGATAAAGGCGATATCATCTCGCTCGATCACGGAGACGCTTATCCGAGATCTGCTTTATTAGGCTTCATTGAAAATAAATCAAATAATTCGAGTACAAATAATTACTATAGTGAATCGGTGTTAGATTTTGCTGGTGAAATAGGACAGAACTATACGGGAGCGACTCTGGGTGGTCTAGCCGCGTCCGACGATAATTATTTCACAGTTGGCTCTTCAATCGACCAAAACAATCCTAGCAGTCAAACGAGAAATGTTTATATAACCGTTACACCGAAACGGACGTTCGGTAGTGATAGCAATTCTTCTATCAAATGGATCACGCAAAATTCCAGTGGAACGGCTGGCAATCCTTATATCGTTAAGATGGGAACGGATAATTTTTTAGTGCTCTGGCAATACGCTCCGGACGGAACCAGTTATCAGCAGCTCCAGTATACGTTTGTTGACGGAAACGGAAATCCAAAAGGTTCTGTAAAATCGGCCGATGGATTGCTTTCGGATTGTGAACCAATTTTCGCGGACGGGAAAGCTACTTGGCTCGTTTCCCAAAACGGTGGCATAGATTTCTATACAATCGATACAAGCGGAAATCTCAATAAAACGAGTCCGATTTCTTCGGCAGTTCCTATTTATAGGCTTTATAACGCAGGCAATGGCGAACACTTGTACACGAGCAACGCTATCGAAGCGGTTACTTTAATTCAGGCTGGTTGGACAGATGAAGGTACAGGTTGGTTCGCTCCAAGTTCCGGACAACCAGTTTACCGACTCTATAATGAAGGGTTACAAAACCATCTTTATACAACCGATGAGCACGAAGTCGATGTATTAACTACCCAACACGGATGGATCAAAGATTTCAATGGTGAACCTATCTTCTATTCAGGTGGTGACGTTCCAATCTATCGTGTTTATAACGAGCAGTTACGTGGTCTCCATCATTTAACAACCGATGAACACGAATATAACGTCTTACCGACGGTCGGTTGGACACAAGAAGGTATAGCATTTAGAGCCATATCAAAATAAATTTTTTGATGATATAAACATGAAATTATAAACTGGCGAATCTGTAAAAGTAAACTAACGAAAGATTATCAATTTCGTTAGTTTACTATTTTATTTTTACAATAGTCCAAACAAGATTTAATTAAAATTCAAGTCAGATATCGAAAGCTTAAAAGCTTGGGATATCTGGCTTTTTTCTTTTTAAAAAATGAGATCTTAAGATTAGAAAACCGTGAGTAGAAGTTAAATAAAAGTTATGGTTAAAGATTTTAAGAACTGACAATTTTAGCTTCAAGAATAAGGTTTGGAGAGGATCATTTAGTTTCAATATTTCAAGATACAAGAAAATCCACTTAAAATAACTTCTATATTAACTATCAAAAAGAAAAATAAATTATCTGGGCATTCTAATGCGAATTAAGGCCTATCTGAGAGTGAGTTAAAGTAAATTGTCTGGGCATTATAAGGCGAAATAACACCTGTCTGAGAGTGAGTTAAAGTAAATTGTCTGGGCATAGTAATCCTAAATTTTCCTAACTTGAGATATTAATTTTATTGCGAAAAGTCTTTGGAGAGTATTTTTCTCGAAAAAGAACTTTGCTATAATAGATAAAGAAGCGCAAGAAAGGCGTCAATACAAAAAAGAGTTACATTCAGCTGACTAATCTTGGCGTTTATTATTTATGATTAGGCAGCTGCTTGTTTTTCTCTAAATCTTTCTTGAGCTTAGAGTAGATTAAGTAGGATAACTTAACATTTATCTACAACTTTATTATTTTTAAGGTTTTGCTGATAATATCTAAAATGATATTATCAGCAAATCTTAAAAATGAAGCCTTATAATAAAAGAATTAAGATTACTAAAACACGAGACCGCATTTTAGTAATTCCTTTTTGTAAACATTAGACGTAAACGAATTAAAAAAATAAAAATGGTAGCCTAACCTCAGGCGTCTCATGTGATTATAATAAATTATGCAACCGAGCTGAAAAAGACAAAAAAGAAGGCCATTTTTTAATTCATTTCAGAGAATAAGTAAAACCAGAATCAAACTAATCTTTTTTTAATGAGTTTGGTTCTGGTTTTCTTCTTTAAAGGAAGTTATTAAAGCAGAAGTAAATTAGGAAAAGAATTCAGTCGAAACCTCGAGAAAAAGTAAACAGACTTCCAGCATCTATGCCAGAAGCCTGTCTAAGATAATGACTAGAGTGAGGGATCCAAAACTGACCTCTCAACTTTTTAGATAGTTAAAACTATCCAATAAATCATAAAAAACTTAAGGAATTAAAACTTGATTTAACTTAAGCCGGAACGATACGGATATCGACGGCTTCGATCTGTTTGTGGTCACCGGTCGTACCAGCATCCTGGCCTCCCGAGACCCAGTTCATCCAGCCGTGATCTTGAACGTAAGCGCGATATTCGATTCGGTAGTTCGGTGCATTATCTCCCGTTAGGCTCAAGTTGATCGCTTCGACCTGCTTATCCTGTCCCATCGTTCCGGCATAAACACCGTCTCCGACCGCTTCCATCCAGCCGATGTCTTCGACGTGGACTCTGGTCTGGACCTGAACGCCTTCAATCGGTGAAGAAACTCTCAATCCTTCCATTCCTAGAACACGTCCCTGCGTCCCACTGGTTTCGCCATCGTAGACCGTTGGGGTGTTAAAGCCTACGTTCTGAGAGTAAGTGACGTAAGCGACGTTGTGGTTTGCCGCCTGTGTGGCTTCCATCCAGCTGTACTGCTTGGCTCCGGCAAAGCTTGCCGATGTGGCTGTAGAGGCGTAGACGTGGACTTTGATCGAGTCGGCCGCGTTGTAATGTTCGTTGACCGGTGTGTTGTTGACCGGGAAGTCCCAGCTGTACTGGTTGGTTCCGCTGCCCTGGGCGTTGGTGACGAACTTACAGTTCATATCATTCTGGACCCCATTGGCTCCGACGGTCGACCAGGTGTAGATCGATACCGACGTAATCGGCTGGGTGCTTCCGGCAAGGGCTACGTTCGGATTGACCGTGACGGTGACATTGTAGAAGTCCGGAGTGCTGGCCTTAATGGCGATGTCTGCCGTATAGGGTTGGTCGCTGACCGTAACAACCGCGCTGCCTGAGACATTCCCGATTGAAGCCGTGACGTTGGCTACCCCTTCAGAGAGGGCCGTGACCGTGACGCTGTTTCCATTCGGTGTGAGCTCTACGATGCTGTCCTGTCCTTGTCCGAGACTCCATTCAACCGTTCCGGTGTAAGTGGCCGGAACGAAGCTTGCCGTTAAGGTCGTCGTGTTGACTCCGCCCGTTACAGTTGTAATGGTCGAGTTCGCGGGAGTTACGTTGATCTGTGTCGGAGCGGAAGGTTGGGCCGTGACCGTGATCGTACCGGTAGCGGTGTATTCCATTCCGTCTTCGTCGGTGTAGGTCACATCAACCGCCGTAGTTCCGGCAGAAAGACCTGTGACCATTCCGGTTTCGTCATTGATGCTGGCAACCGCTTCATCTTCGATCGTGTAAGTCAGGCCTTCGGTCACGGCTGTTCCGTTAAAGGTAACGTTTAGAGCCGCACTTTGTCCGACCTGTACCGATAGCGGTGCGACAACGAGTTCGTTGGTTGTCGGCTCGCTCGTGACTGTAATAGTAGCGGTCGCTTCCTGTTCGTCATAGGAAGCTGTGATCGTAGCGTCCCCTTCAGAGACTCCGGTTACGATCCCGTTTTCATCGACCGAAGCGATCGTGTCGTCGCTTGAGCTCCAGTCGACGACCGCGCCTTCCGGTAGAGCGTCGCCGTTTAACAAAGCCGTGAGCGTGACTTCTTCCCCAATCGCAACTGAAGCTGTCGATGGACTAACAGAAAGGGTCGGTTGTTCAGTTACATTAACCGTTGTTGCCGCTGGATTAACATAGTTACTTAATAAAGTTGGAGCATAAGAGGACGAACCTGTCTCAGGATCTATATCTACATCAGACGGCGCGTTATAAATTGTACCGATAGAACTAATAACTGCACTACCGACACCAACCGCTGAAACGGTTCCATATTCATCTACTTGAGCAACAGTAGGATCGGAAGTGATGTATTCAATTTTAGCTAACTGCGTAGAAGCTGACGGAGTAACTGTAGCCATTACATTTTGTGGACTTGTTTTTCCAATTATAAAGTCCATGTTACTTACAGCGCCAATAGCTCTTCCAGCAACATACGGTGTTACATTGATTGTGAATTCACAGGAGATTTCTTCCCCATTATCGAGCGTATAAGTAGCAGTTATCACCGCATCCTCATCAAACGAACCGTTTGGAACCCTAACGTAATCGTCGTCTCCGAAAGTATCATCGGGTGTCTGGCCTTCATAATAATCCCGAACATTAAGATTTGAATTTGAAGAAACAAAACTTAAGTTTTGCCGGTTGAATTCAGCTGTAATCGGGTCTGGCAGAATATTTTGGGCCAACTCATAGAAACCGTAATAATAAGTTGGATTTGGCGTTACGCTGTTTCCGGTAAACGAATTACCATCATAATTTGGGTCAAACGTTTCAAAGGAAAGATTAACAACCTCTTCTTTCGGCACAAGACCGGTCAAATGCGGACTTTGTGCTGTGGAACTAACAGTAATGGCTGCCCAGTTACTTGAACGGACCCCGTTGACTGTAACCGTTACAATCAGATACATTCCTTCTGGTGTAGGTTTAAGGAAAGTGACCTTCCCTTGATCGTTGATGTAAGCGTAACCTAATGCAGATCCTGCCGGCCCCGCACCCTGGTTATAACTGTCACTTAAGCTGAGATCGTACCGAACATTAAGATCGTTGGTGACTTGACTATTGTTGTTATAGGCCTTAAAACCAAACTGGTAAGTATTCGTTTGATCAAGATTGACCGAAATTGTCCGGTAAGGCTCATTCCCATTGCTGTCGGTTAAGACTACACTAGTAACTCCCGTTCCTTCGTCGATATAGAGATCGGAACTAGCCTGAGCATAAGTGTTGCTATTCGGTCTCGTATCGTAAGCCTTTGCAATTAGTTTATAGGAACCTATCGCTTGGCTCGTACCATTGTAAGTTAGTTTCGAAGAAGTGTTCCCAACGGTATTGTTTATTGCAAGAACCCACTCGTAATCACTGATGTCTTTTGAATTACCGGTTTGTAAAGCTGACGGCCATGTAAAATAATATTGACCTTCAAAGTCTGAAGGATCAAAGTCCGGATCATCCTTGTTAGCGTATCCAGGCCAATCCTCTATTTTTTGATTTGGAACAAGAGGAATGTTAGCGCCCTCTCTAAACCCACCGTTCACCCCTACGATCTTGAACATAAAGTTTCCAGGATTATAATTGTTTTGGGCAGTAGAGAAGTCTACGTCCTGAGTTTGGGTTTCGCCGGAATTGTAATAGTACAAATCGTTTTGGGTTAAATATACATCCGGCACATTCTGATCGTAAGCTTCCGGCACATTACCGGAGTAAATCAAATACGGAAAATATTCCCCGGCACAATCCGTATTTGTTGTATAGAAATAATTTACATCGTTATTAATCCCATTCAAATACCAACCAGCAAAGTCAGAGTCAGTTAACTGAAGTAGTGATATAGTCCCATTTGAGGTAACGGTATTATAAACGTAGAAATAACCTTTCCCACTATCTAGCAATCCACCTATAGGAGCATAATTAGTCTCTGCCCCCTGAACCCAGTTTGAAGGTAGAGAGGGAGGAACAGTCCCGTTAGTTCCTGGATAAACAATCACGCTCCCCGCAACGTTAGGCTTACTTATTACACTCTTAAAATCCGTGTAATGATAAGGATTTATAATAAAAGTCGAACCTTCATTGTTCGTCCAATTTCCTGGCCGTGTACTATAGCCATTTATAAATTGAGGTCCACTCGTTCCAGACTGCATTTCGAAAATACCTGAATTATTGACAGTCGTATTATTAGAGAAAACAGTCGAACCGTATACGTTGAGTTCTCCTGGGCCTACTCCGCTAGCCGAGCCTTGGATTTCAATCGTCCCACTATTAACAGCAAGTGGTGATCCTATTAAATCCTCTGTTCCAAGATTGACTGTGTCCCCGGAAGTAATTGTCAAAGTTTTCCTATCTGGAACGCTAAGAAGAGGATCAATAGGCGCAGTGGCTCCTGCGCTATCCTGTTGTACTCCAGTCAGAGTAATAATTTGGGTTTGGCTAGCTGATACGGTATTATTAACCGTCAAAGTATTAGAGTTTGTATTACTATAACTTAAACCTCCAAAAGTTAAGTCGTTAAACGGAGCCCACCAATTAGTTGTAGGAGAACCCCAGATATTCGCTGTTGTCGCACTACTCACTCCTGTAATATTCGAGCCATTACTCGATTCAGTACTTATTCCGTAACCACCTGGAATGTATACAGAATTATCAAAAGCGGTACTGCTTAAGGAACCATAAATCAAACTGTTATTACTAACAGCGGGATTGGTAGCGCCCCCTAAAGAAATCGTCGAACCTTGTGTTCCCCTTACTTTAGCTGTAGCCACGACAATTCCATGGTCAACCGAAACATTTGTAGTACTACCCCCCATTAAATTTGTAGTGGAAGGACCTCCAGAACAGGCCAAAACTGCATCCGACACATTTAAATTATCTATGCTCGCAGAAATAGCCTCGGCATATGTTGTTGTCATATAAAGAGTTCCGGAAAAAAGAGCTAAAGTCGTTGTTCTTGTATTACTCCCTGCTAAGACAGCTTGTGCACCCCCGCCATTAATCTGTAAAACAGATTCTGTTGGATTTTCCGACTCACCAAAAATATTTATGGTCGAAGGCGTAGTTCCTGCCGCTCCACCAAAGGTAAGAGGACCGTTTGATATAACCGTGTCCCCCTCTCGAACTAGAATATTACAATTATTTACGCCGCCGTTAAACAGTAGCTGACCCGACGGTAAAACAGACCCTTCTGGCAAGATAACCCAAGAATTATTATCATTTACTGAACCCCCACCAGTTCCAGAATAAATGTAAGCGCTTGTCATACCTACGACTGAATCATCAGGTATTACTGAATTGTAAGTTAGGGTCCCGTCACTATTTACTGTGAAACTACATCTTTGTTCATCGTAATAAAAGTAGTAGGTCCCACTATTCAGCTTAGTGTATCCAGCGAAAACACTTGACGAGGCAACAATAAGGAAAAGTAAAACTGAAAATAAGCTAATTAAAGACTTTTTCAAAAAAACCTCTCGAATTGACACCGCCACAAAAGTGGAAACACTTAAATACCTAAAAGTGATACGAAAGTAAACCAAAATAGAATACGCTCTATTGAGATTTTTGAAAAAGTCTATAAAGTCATTCTAAAAAGACTAAATAAAGCCTCCTAAACTGAACAACAAATTTGAAACATAAGATAATAACTTAAAAGTCTGACAGAGTCCCGACCAGTTCATACCATAAAGAAAATTTTAGTTTTAAAAATCCCGTCCAGGTCGAACCAACTCTCTAAACAAATTTCCAGTTTAGAATATAAACCCCAAAGCCCTCCAGATTATCCAGCCCATTAATTAGCTAATTTTTTAATTTTTGAAATCAAACCTAACTAAATTGATCTCAAACAGGAACCCAAAAAACAAAGTCTAACAATATAAAACTCCGGGCAAAGCCAAATGTTTCCACTTTCGTGGCGGTATCTTGAATTTAAAAATAAAAAGGCCCGAAGTCTCCTCGAAAAGCCCGAGAGACTTTGGGCCAACCAAATACCTATATAAGTAACTGTATAAATAGATGAATATTATTCATTCTGTTTTAAAACAAACATAAATGAAATTTTTTGTCAAATTTTTAAGTTGTTTGGAATATACAACCATATGCTGCGTATGAAACAGAAAATAGGAAAATAGGTTTCGGAATTCTCAGTATAGTGCCAACACAACATGCTAGCGCTCCTAGTTAGGTTATTATTTTATGCCTATAAACTGTATAATATGCTTTAAAAATGAATAATAAAAAAATAGGTTTGTATTTAATGTTTTAATTTCGTCAAACTGGTTTTGTTTAAATATTCATATTTTATTCATTTTCCTCTTGTTTGAGGCTGGAATCTTCTAAATAAATATAAAGGTTCTATCCGTTAGTTCTGTTTGTCCTACGAATGTTCTAATTATATTTTCACTAAGTTTTCTCTTGTTCGGTATTGTTTAAGCCGGTTTTTCTCCTGTTGGTCACGTTCGTTATTTCCCTTTTGGATTCCATTAATTTATGTAATTTTCGGATGTTACCGGTAGCTTTATTAATTATATTTTTAGGGTAAAAAGGTGATATGGAGGAAAACGTGTATGAAAAAAACGACATTAATTCTATTATTTATTTTATTCTTCATCCCCTTCGGGGCAATGGCGGCGGAAGACTCAGCCGGAAACTACATCGAGTCCAACTCATCTTCGACCGAAAACGTCACCGGCGATATCGCGCGTGATGCTTACGTCTTTTCCGCGAACACGATCGTAAGAGACGCAAACATCGGCCGTTCTTTGCTGAATTTAAGCTATTCCATCAGTATCTCCAATTCTACGATCGGCGACAGCGTTCGTTCCCTCTCGGAAAGTTTGGTCATTTCCGATACGACGATCGACAACAACCTGACGGTCGCGGCCCGGAGCATTGAGATTCGGGGCGATTCTACTTATAACGCCATTTACGGCGCGGCTGATAATGCCATACTTGGTGGGACGACCAACGCCATCAACATGGTTGGTGAAACGATCACGATCTCCGGTGTGGTAACGGGTGACGTTAACCTGGAAGCCAGTAACGTTATTATTAAATCAACCGCGGATATTCAAGGGAATTTAAACCTGACTTCGGGACACGAACCGGTCGTAGAGGATGGAGCCAAGATCGGTAAGACGAACTTCGATCAGGTCACACCGGAAGAAGTACACGTCAAGACACCGACGGAAGTTTTGACCGAGACTTTGATCGACATCGCGTACTGGACGATCGTAACCTTGCTGGTCGCTTATCTGATCGTTATCTTTGCCGGAAATTCGGTCAAGGGAGCCGTTTACGATCTTAAGTTCCATCTCTTGCCGCTGATCTTAACGGGTCTTATCTCATTGATCCTGATACCGGTAGTGTCCATCGTGCTTATCCTTCCTTATATAACGCTACCGATCACGCTCATGCTCTCGACGGCTTACGTTCTGATCGCTTCGATCTGTGTGCCGTTCGCGGCCGCGGTGATCGGGCGTTGGGCTACGCCTAAACTCAACAAATGGGTCTCGACCTTGATCTTTGCTCTGGTCTTTGGAATTTTAAGTAGGGTCCCGTACCTTGGCCTGATTTTAGATCTGCTCTGCATGATCTTAACGCTCGGCTACATCGTATTAAAACTATACGAGAACATGCGCGCGGCTTTCAGGCATCCCGCTCCGGTCGAAGGCGACGTAGGCAACAGACAAGAGGTCCCGAGGGAAGCGGTTCATAGGAATGAGCCCCCACAGGATAGAGCTTAAAAGCAAATGATTTACCAGGGGGCCTCGGTCCCCTTTTTTTGATGCAGAAAACCTTAACAAATAAAAAATGAAATCAAGAGAAGTAAAAAAGTACAAATTACCATCGGATGAAGCAAAGCGCATCAGCGCGGATCTGTCGGAGTTTGCCGACAGCGACCCTCACGCCATCGACGGGCGTTACCTCGTTCGAAGTATTTATTTTGACGATCCCAGAGACCGGGCCCTTAAAGCCCGTCTTAAAGAAGCCAGCAAACGCAAGGTTTTTCGAATCCGTTACTACAACCACGACGACGGCTTCATCCGCCTCGAGAAAAAAGTAAAGCGGAATAAACTCGGAAAAAAGATCGAGACCCAGCTTACCAGAGATCAGGTCGAACGTATCTTAAACGGCGACTACGGCTTTTTGGCCGATACGGAAGATCCGCTGTGTTTTGAACTCTACGAACGCCTCGAAGACGGTCTTTACCCGAGAGTTGTCGTCGAGTATACCCGCGAGCCTTACGCATATAACGGGGCAAGGGTCACGCTCGACTACCACATCAAAGCCGGAAACGAAGTCGGACGCTTTTTTGACGACGATTTTGGTGGGGAGGAAATCGCCGAAGGCCTGTCGGTCATGGAGATAAAGTGGAAAGAATCCCTGCCGCAGCGCGTCAAAGACGTCATCGATTACGATCACCGGAGCCCGGATCTGTTCTCCAAATACGCCGCCTCCCGCATGTTTGAAGCTTATAAAACGTACACAAAGTTTTAATCTTCCTTTAATGATTTCAAGCTTAATATTTTATTTAACTGACATTTGCATAGAAATCTTAGAAATATTTCAACATTTGTAACCAAATTGTCACTAATTTGACTCCTCATATGATATAATGTTTACAATTCTTATGAAAGATTAATAATCCAATGGCAAGAAGCCTTAGAATAATAGCGGTACTTATTCTAACTTTTTCTCTATTAGTCCCGGTTTATGCCGCCGACGATTCCAGCCATACGATCACTTTAACCATCAACTGGATCGCCGACGATCCCCAAGACCGGCCACAGTCGATCACCGTCGGGCTTTACCGCACCGTGGACGGGGAGGAAGTGGCCATCGATTCCAAGACGGTTTCGGCCGCCGACAAAGTCTCCAACAATACCTGGCAGCTTGAGTTCACGTACAACTATGGACTGGTCTGGGAATATTCGTTTAAGGTCTTAAAGACCGAGCCTTTTGACGGGTTGTACGATTACAACCTGGTAGAATCGGGCAACGGGACGAACCACTACACTTTTGATTACGTATACGCTTCCGGCGCGACACAGATGAACATCTCAGCGGTTTGGGAAAACGACAACGAGAAAGACCGGCCGGAAACGCTTCAGGTTGACGTGGTCGCCTTGTCGGGCGACGGAAAACCGGAGCGCACCATCATTCTCTCGGGCAAGGACGGCTCCTGGAACGCGACCGTTTCGGGACTCAACGAGGATCCGTCCAGTTACTACCTGATCGTACACGGGGCCGAAGGCGCTTACGACAGCGTGATCAGCCGGGGGGATAGTCCAAATACTTACGTGATAACGAGCAGCCCCGCCCGCGTCAGCGAGGACGAGCGTACGGGTATGAGCGATCGGGTCGTTCAGGCCATCGACGGCGTCGCCTCGAGCGTGGACTTAAAACAGGCTGAGAAAATAGAAAAGTTGTGGCTGAATGCTTTTTTCTATCCGGTCATTTTGATTGCGCTTATCGTCACAAGCGCGCTGGCGGTCAAAAAACACCGGAAGATGGTTCGTAAGAGAAGACGGAGGAATTAATGGCAAGAGATGGCGTAATTCAGGTCCGAGTGGATTCGGAACTAAAACAACAGGCTGACCAACTCTTCGATGATTTGGGTCTTGATACGACGAGTGCGATTCGTCTGTTTTTAAAACAGGCGGTCATTTGTGAAGGTTTACCGTTTACGATCAAACGGTACCGGAAGAAGAAAAAAAAGAAAGAGGAAGAAACAACACCACCGCAGGTGGAAAGTTCTTCAATTATAAATGATCTGTATTGACCGCGGGATAAACAGCGGTCTTTTTTTATGACTAGCGAAAAGCTTATTGGCGCGTTGGGCCCGGGAAAAATCACCCCGGAGCAGAAAGAAAAAATCGACGGGGCCGTAGAGACGCTCACGCGCCTATCTGTCCCAAGAACTTTTTATAAAAAGCTTAAAAAAGAGGAACTACCCTTAAGAGGGGAAGACATTAAAGAATTTCTAGACGGTTCCGATGAGGTGTACCTGCTCGCGGCAACGCTGGGACAACCGATCGTCTCGGAGATCAAGCGCCGGTCGCTGACCGACCTGGCTTCTGCCGTGATGTTAGATACCGGAGCCTCCCTCTATATTGAAGAAGTCATCGACGAGCTGACCCGACAGATCGAAAAAAGCGAGCCCCGCTTTATCACCGAGCGCTACTCGCCCGGTTACGGGGATTTTGACCTGCTTCACCAAAAACTTTTTGAAAAGGAACTTAATCTTCCGAAAAAACTCGGGGTCACCGTCACCGAGTCGGGGCTACTCATGCCAAGAAAGAGCGTGACGGCCGTCGTCGGTGTCCGGGACCGTCCTAGAGAGCCCCTGCCCAGATGCAGCAGGTGTAGGTTAAAGAATGAATGTAAATTTGGAATCTGTAAAGCCCGTACTCTTTGACGGGGCTTTTGGTACGATGCTAGAAAAAAAGGGCCTGGATTTTAGCGAAAATCCGGTCCTTTTAAATATAAAAAAACCGGAAGTCGTAAGGGAGATCGCAGGGAGTTATGCCGATGCCGGCGCGGACGTTCTTACGACGAACACGTTTGAGGCCAACCGCTATAAGATCGACAACGTAGAGGAAGTCGTACGGGCGGCCATCGACCTGTTAAAGCCGTTAGGTAAAAAAATCGCTCTGGAGATCGGGCCGACGGGGAAACTGGTCGCGCCGATGGGGGACTTGGACTTTGACGACGCTTACGAATGTTTTAGCGAGATCGTAAAGGCCGGTGAGGGCGCCGATATGATCCTACTCGACACCTTTACCGACCTGTCCGAGCTTCGGGCGGCCATTTTAGCGGCTAAAGATCACAGCGATCTTCCGGTGATCGCTTCGATGAGCTTTAGTAGTGACGGGCGTACCTTTACCGGGGTCTCCCCAGAGAGTTTTGCGACGATGGCCGAGGCTTTGGGTGTGTCGGCCCTCGGGGTCAACTGCTCATTAGGACCGCAGGACCTGCTTCCGGTCGTCGAAAAAATCTTAGATACGACAAGTCTCCCCGTAATCGTACAACCCAACGCCGGCCTTCCGGTGATCGAGAATGGTAAGACGGTCTATCCCGTCGACGATGAGAACTTCGCAAATTACGGGAAGATCTTTATCGAGCGCGGCGCTACGATCCTCGGAGGATGTTGCGGGACGACGCCCGAGACGATTAGAGCCCTTCGAAAAGTCATCGACAGCTCCCACCTTACTCCAAGAGAGGGGAAGAAGCCCAGGCTTTCGTCGTACACGGGGGTACTCAAAGATACGGCCCCGCTTTTAATCGGGGAGCGGATCAACCCGACGGGCAAAGAACGCATGAAAGAAGCCCTAAGGCGAAGAAGCTACGATCCCATCTTAAAAGAAGCCGTGCTTCAGGAACAACAGGGTGCCCACGTCATCGACGTAAACCTCGGACTACCCGAGATCGACGAAAAGGAAGTCATGGGCGAGGTCCTAGAACGGCTTCTGTCCGTGACGGACGCCCCGCTTTGTTTTGACTCGAGTAGGCCCGAAGTGCTCGAAGTCGCGCTCAGGCGCTATCCGGGCGTGGCCCTGATCAACTCGGTCAACGCGTCAAAGGAGTCAAAGGAGGCGATACTGCCGCTGGCGGCCAAATACGGGTCTTTTCTGATCGGGCTGACCTTGGATGAAGACGGGATTCCCGATACGAGTGAGGGAAGGGTAAGACTTGCCGAAAAAATAATCGAGGATGCCGCCACTTACGGGATACCGAAAGAGCGCATTTTTATCGACGCCCTGACCCTGACCGCGGCGAGTGCCCCGGCGCGGGTAACGCTCGATACGGTAAAAGTGCTTAGCGATAAAGGGATCAATACGGTCCTCGGGGTCAGTAACGTCTCGTTCGGCCTACCTGAGAGGGACGAATTTAACGCGCTGTTCTTATCCGAAGCGTTATCAAAAGGCCTTAGCGCGGCCATCATCGATCCGGGAAAAAAGCCGATGAGTTCTGCCGTGCTCGCCCATAAGATCTTTGACGGGGACAGCGACAGCCTAAGGGTGTACTCTAACCCGAAAGAAGAGGCCGTAAGTAAGGACGATTTAAAGAGCCTGATCGTAGCGGGATTTGACGAAGCGGCAAAGGCTAAGACCAAAGAACTCTTAGAGAGCATCCCTCCAGAAGAGATCATCGATACCTACTTTATTCCGGCGCTCGATAAAGTCGGAAAACGTTATGATAAAGGCGAGATCTTTCTTCCCGGGCTCATCCAGTCGGCCCAGGCCGTTCAGGCCTGTTTTGACCTACTGCGCGCTCCCGGGACGCATTCGGGCGAGCCGGTGATCCTTGCGACCGTCAAAGGCGACATCCACGATATCGGTAAAAATATCCTATCGATGATGCTAGAAAACTACGGCTTTGACGTGATTGATCTCGGAAGCGACGTAGAAGCCGAAAGGATCCTTAAGACGGCAAAAGAATACGACGTGGGTCTTATCGGACTTTCGGCGCTTATGACGACGACCGTCGAGAGCATGAAAGAGACGATCACCTATCTCAGAGAAGGTGGCTATAAAGGGGCGATCATGGTCGGAGGCGCGGTTCTTACCCCGGACTACGCCGAAGCGATCGGCGCGGACTATTATGGGAAAGACGCAAAAGAGGGTATAAAATTATCCCAGGAAATTTTAGGAGGAAAATCATGACGGATGCTAAAAAAATCGAACAGGAAGCGGTTCAAGACGCGAAAGTGGATTTTGAGATCGCCGAAGACAAACTTGAAATCTTAAAACAAAAAGTCGAAGGTATTGACATCCCAAAGAAGGACCTTCTCGCGGGAATCGGGATCTTTAGCAGTGGCCTATACTTCGGCAGCAGACTTCCGCGCTTCTTAAGAAAAATCGTCTCAAGTCTGACTCTGAGCCTCAACCTACTGATCCTACTTGAGATGGTATTCGGAGATAAAGATGCCCCAGAAGATCAATTACGACCGGATGATGCAACAGATCATCCGGAAAGCCGGGCCAAATAAGAAACTGCTGCTTCACGTGTGTTGCGCCCCGTGCGCGACGACGGCACTCGAGCGTTTAAGTGAGGATTTTGAGCTCGTCATCGATTTTTACAACCCCAATATTTATAGTAGAGACGAGTACGAAAAGAGGGGAAACGAGTTAAAGAAGTTAGTCGAGCAGTTGGGACTTAAGGCGCAGGTCATAATAGAAGACTACGACCATAGCGAGTTCCTCGACTACGTTTCAGGTTTTGAGGGTGAGCCCGAAGGGGGGCTTCGCTGCGCGCTCTGTTACAACCAGCGCCTAAAGCGGGCCAAAGAAAGGGCCGAGGAACTGGGATGCGATTATTACGCGACGACGCTGACCCTCTCTCCGCTTAAAAACTCGCAGATGATCAACATTTTGGGACGCGACGGAAAAGCGCTTTACTTACCGACGGACTTTAAAAAACGCGACGGCTTTTTACGCTCGACGGAGCTGTCGAAAAAATACAATCTCTACCGGCAGGACTACTGCGGGTGTGAATTCTCTAGGAGGTAATATGGTCTATTTATTGCTGGCACCGGGATTTGAGGAAATCGAAGCGATCACGCCGGTGGATCTTCTAAGAAGAGCGGGACTGGAAGTGACGACCGTGGGAATCGACGCTAAGATGGTTAGGGGCGCCCACGGGATTACCGTCGAAGCCGACGACGTCATGGACAACGTCGACTTCAGCGACATCGACTGCCTGATCCTACCCGGAGGCAACCCCGGCTTTAAGAATCTGGAACGCGACGACGCCGTAAGGGATCTAATCACCCAGGTCGAAGCGACGGACAAGCTTTTGGCCGCGATTTGTGCCGCTCCCTCCATCCTCGGCCGTATGGGACTCTTAAAAGGCAAAAAAGCCACGGTCTATCCGGGCATGCAGGACGAACTAAAAGGCGCGGACTTTGTGGAAGAGCCGGTCGTCGTCGACGGCAACATCGTAACGAGCCGTGGGGCCGGGACCGCGATCGCTTTTTCGGGGAAACTGATAGAACTCTTAAAGAACAAGGCTACAGCCGAAGAAGTCTTAAAGTCGATCGTCTATTGATCTATTTGATGCGCCACGGCAAGACCCGCTGGAACGAAGAAGGGAAGGTACAGGGAAGAGAGGACCTACCGCTTTCTAAAGACGGCGTAAAAGAAGTCTTAAAACGCCGGCCCGTCTTTGAGGACCACCGTTTTAGCCACGTTTACGTCTCGCCTCTTACCCGGGCGCTGGAGACCGAGCGCCTGCTCCTTTCTAAAAGCCGGGTTGACGCGTTGGATATCGAAGAGGGTCTGACCGAGTACGACTTTAAAAATAAAGAGGACGTACAAGACTACTTAAAACGCATCGTAGACGTTCTTATCCGGGTAAGTCCGGAGGACGGGAATATTTTACTTATCACGCACGGAAACGTCATCGCGGACCTGCTTCGGGCACTAAACCCGGACTTTAAGGGGCTGATCGAGAACCTCTCGGTCAGCGCGGTAGAAAATACCACTTCGGACGGGACACTCACGCTGCGTTTTTTTGGCCACGATTTAGACGATACGGCCCTACGGGAACTTTTAAGCCGATATGATTCTAGATAAAAACAAGACCTACCTGTGTATTCCGGTTTGTGCCGAGACCACAAAAGAGTTAAAGAAAGCTTTAGATCACGCGGTCTCAAAGGCGCCCGATCTAATCGAACTACGCTACGATTATTTTAAAGACGGGATCGATCCCTTCCTTAATACCGTTTACGAAAGCGAGGCAAAGAACTTGATCTTTACCTTCCGTAGTAAAGACCAGGGAAGCCCTTTTGATTCGTCGGGGGAAGAGCGCTTAAAAGCGATCAAACGCGCCGATCGCAGCGGACTGTTTGACCTCCTTGACGTTGAAGACAGCCTTGATATGGAAATGCTCGTGGATACTAATCGACTCATCCGCTCTTTCCATGACTTCGGTCCTTATAAAGGAAAAGAGAAAAACAAACAAAGGCTTTTAAACTTAAAGGAAGACGGGGTTTTAAAAGGCGCTTTTAACGTAGACAACGCGTACGAATTTAACGACATGGTAGGCTTAGCCTCAGAGCTTCGACGTATCTTTCCGGAGCGCGTTTTTATCCTAATTGCTATGGGAGAGGCCGGAAAACAGGGAAGGCTCTTTCCGGAGATGTTAGGTTCCAGCGTCACGTTTGTGTCGGACGTAAGAGCGTCCGCACCGGGACAGATCGACATCGATACCTGGCGGAAGCTTCGAAGATGAAAAAGTTTCGCCACATCTACTTTACCGGCTGCATGGGAGCGGGAAAGTCAACGGTAGGAGAGCTCGCCGCCTTAAAGTTAGGCAGAGAGTTCGTAGACCTGGACCGTTACATCGAAGAGCGTGAGGGCTTATCGGTCGATGAGATCTTTTCGCGTTACGGGGAAGAAGGTTTCAGGGAGCGGGAGACTAGGGCTTTAAAGTCGCTTCCGGAGCGACCGCTTCTTATCGCCACCGGCGGTGGGATCGTACTTAGCGAAGAAAACCGTAGGATCATGAAAGAGCGGGGGGCGGTGATTTACCTTGAAGTCGGAGTCGACGAGCTGGTACGGCGGCTTGAAACGAGTACGGAGCGGCCCCTTCTAAAAGACGGAGATCTTAAGGGGAAAATCACGGCCATCTTAAAAGAACGCGAACCTTTTTACCGGGATTATACGTATAAGATCGACGTAGGCACGAGAACGCCGCTACAAATTGTAAAAGAATTAATAAATTGGCTAAAAATTTAAAGTAAATTTTAAGTAAGCGTGGTAAAATACTCTTTACGCAATGCTGCTCGGGGTTTGAAAAATTTTTTCAAATTGCCGAGCACATTGTGGCCACTTGCCGAAGTGATGGAATTGGCAGACATGACGGACTCAAAATCCGTTGTCTTCACGGACGTAAGGGTTCAAATCCCTTCTTCGGCACCAAATTATTAACTGTGAATGTAATTTAGACGCTTTCGGGCGTCTTTTGTTTTTTCTCGTCAAAAAACCGAGGCTGAAAAGCCTCGGTTGGTAAACATAATTGATCGGGCGTAAATTTCACCAGTAAGATTAATCGTAGTGAGTATTTCTATTTGGACTACGCGTAGGTTTTCTTTAATGATCCTACTTATCCTTTTCTTTCTTGAATTCACGATCCCCTAGCCTGATCGTTTTGATCATAAAATAAATCGAGAGGACGTTAAAAGTGATAATAAGGATATCGATAATCGTTTCCACCATCATTTTTCGACTTCTTTCTTATTAAGATTGTAATTCCAATAAACAACGACAAGTGTCATTAAACTGAAAACAAGGGTGATAATCTTAAAAATCATAAATCCACCTTAATCTTCCTTTCTGTGAAAGCCTTTATTTCGTTCGTTTAGAATAAACCGTTTATCGATTGATTTGACAATTTACGTGATTTTTCGAAAAGAACAAAATTCTCATTTCTTAGCATCGCGTTTTAAAGTTCGCCTTAGGGTGAGAATATTTAGTATCAAATTAATTGCGCTTAAAACCATTATAAAGATTTCCATAAGTTCCTCCAGAAATGAATTGAAGAATCAAAACGGTTACAGTGCCGATTTAGTAGTAGACATTGTTCCAATTAGACTAGTTAAGAACTAGAAGATCTTCCTAAGTTTTAAAAGATTTTTAATTGATTTTACCCTAGGCTTACCCAGACAATCAGGATTTTGCCCTAAATTTCGTTTTTTAAGATAATTTTTTGACCAAAGTTATCCTAAGTTATTTTTCTTTTCCGGACTCTTATGGGTGCTTAATTTTGAAATAAACGTTTTTAGAAACTTTCAAACGTTTACGTAGAGCAATGCACTTGACAGCTTAGGTTTAAAGTGTTTAGTTGGGTAAATTAAAAGGAGTAACAAATAACGAAAAATTAAGGAGAATAATTAATTTATGTTTAACGATTATTATGGAGATTACGGCTATTATAGATACGGCCAAACTCCGGGCGCCTACAATTACGCCTTTTCGGGGTTCTTTAGTGGAGTAGCCGCCTTTTTAATGGTGCTATTATTACTATATATATTTATTGTTTATATTTTCCAGAGTATTGGTCTGTATCATATGGCTAAAGATCGTGGAATTGCCCACGCTTGGTTCGCTTGGGTTCCGATTCTTTCGGATTATATTTTAGGCCGTTTGATAAATAACAAAGTCGTCTTAGGAGACTCGATCGTTTTAGGCCATGCGGAATTCTTCCTGCCCTTGGCTGCTCTAATAAGCGCTGTAGCCACAGGTTATGGATTAGGCGGATTCTGGCCAATGTTGATCCTGGCTTTAAGTTTCGTCTATCAAGTTTCGGGGCTCTGGCGTTTATATAAGATCTATCGTCCGAAGAACCGGACCAGTTATACCATTTGGTCAGTGATCTTAGGACCTGGCTTCTTTATCTATGCGATAAGAAACGACCGTCCTTATGACCCTCTTGAACCCGATAAGGTTTATCAGAACTTTTATGCCGGTAAACATAGGATCGACCAAAGCTTTGACCGTAAGGAAGAAGAATTAAAAGAGCAGGAAAAAGAACGCCGTTCGGCTTTACGCGATGAGTACGAAAGAGACATTCATAAAGAAGGTCTAAGTATTTCACAAAAAGAAGAAATAAGAAAACAATATCATGAAAACAGAGACAATCTGGAAGATACATTTGAAGATTTCTTAATTGAAGAACGTAAAGAACGTCGAGATGAAATCAATGCTCTCGATCAAGAAGTTCAGACGGAAGCCCAGGAAAGCAATGAAACGGATATTGAACCGAAGCCGGAAATAGAAATAGATAGTTTCGAAATAGAATTTCAACCTAGCGAAAGAAATATCTATGAGGAAGCGGATGGATTTTTAACGTATACGGAAGAAGGCATCGAAAGTATACCTCAAGAAAAGAGTCTTGATGATGAAACAGAAATAAATCTTATTGATGTGGATTTAAATGATGATTTTTTTAATAATAACGAAAATAATTCTTGACACAGGGGACTTAAGATGCTAAAATAATAACGTTACGCAGGGGTATCGCCAAGCGGTAAGGCAGTGGACTCTGACTCCATCATCCGCAGGTTCGAATCCTGCTACCCTTGCCAATTTTATTTCGACAATAATAACGCTGGTGGTTATAAAAACTATCAGCGTTTTTTATATTCTCTGATGAATTTTGGTTCTACTTATAAATCAGAACATAAATCTACAAAGAATGATATTTTATAAAAAATTTTGACCGTCATTACAAAAGAATTGTCCAGTTTATCAGCAGATTAAACATAGAATTTACAAAGCCAGTTTGTCAAATGACTTCCTTAAACAAGAAAATTTTAACCAACTAATGTAATAATCCTTCTCTAGGTTTCAGACGCTGACTTTAACCTATTAAAAATTTTGTAGATTAACTCGAAAGTCCTTACCTTTGTTTTGAAGAACAGAGGCTTTAGTAACCTAATATTATGGTATAATAATATCATAAAAGCGAGTTTTGAGCTTCTCACCAAAGAGCTTGTTTAAAAGATAATTTTATAAAGTAAAAGCAACTAGAAGGATATTAAAATCCCGAAAGTTGCTTTTTTTTATGGGGATTTTATGAATTTTTATATTGTAGATAAGAACTATATTAGATATCTGAAACAGTTTGATAGCCACGTTGAAGATGTTAATTACGGGAGTAAGATTAGGCCGCATCTTGTTAACCTACAGAAAAATTTGGAAAATTACAAAAATCTTTGGAAATTACAAAAATTTTTGGAAGCTGTTACACAATTTTTGGAAATTACAAAATTTCTTGGAAGGTATTACAAAAAATT
>CANRHG010000007.1 GCA_947630385.1 uncultured Eubacteriaceae bacterium | reverse complement strand
ATATTGAAGAAACGGTCAAAAAATCGGATTTTGACTACAAAAGCCGCATGTATTTTTGTTACCTTGGGGATTCCCTTGAGATCGACTTCAAGAAGAATCAAGGGATGATGGATAAGATCAAATACCTTTTGCTTTTGTTGGATCTACATTTCAGCTTTGACGCAAAAGCAAAAGAACGTTTAAAACTTGCAGGGGAGGTGTTTAACCTGCGAGGCGAATTAACGAAGGAGACGATTAATATGATGAGCGCATACGAACTTTACGGAGACAAAAGGGAAAAGAAGGGCAGAGAAGAAGGCCTCGCTGAAGGTCTCGTTAAAGGTGAAAAAAAAGGTCTCGTTAAAGGTGAAAAAAAGAATTCCAAGGAAGTTTATGAGAGAGCACTGAAAATGGGTATTGATGAAAAAACAGCTCATACTCTAGCTTACGGGGATTAATTTAAATTTACGATTAACTTTTGATTTTAATTCTTAATCTGTGTTCTTAAAAGATTTTTTGGAGTTAATAAAGCAGATTTGATTTTCATGAGAGATAACAAAGAAAACAGCCGAGTAAAGAGCGCATTTGAACTTTATGGAGAAAAGAAGAAAAAAGAAGGCGAAGAAGAAAGTAAAAAAGAATTATACGAAAAGCTATTAGAAAAAGGCTACGATGAAAAATCTGCTCATGACCTTGTTTACGAGGATTAATTCAAATTTACGATTAACTTTCGACTTTTAATTCTTATTACGATTCCCAAAAAAAACTTTTGGAGTTAATAAAGCAGGTTTTAATTTTCATGACAAGTAACAATAAAAACAGCCGAGTAAAGAGCGCATTTGAACTTTACGGAGAAAAGAAGAAAAAAGAAGGCGAAGAAAAGAATTCTAAGGCAGTTTATGAGAGAGCCCTGAAAATGGGTTACGATGAGAAAACAGCCCATATCTTAGCTTACGGAGATTGATTTAAAATTTGATTAACATTTAATTTTAAGATTAAACGTTCCGTAGAAGATACTGTCAAATTTTTTCCTATGAAGCTTGAATCATTTTTCTGTGTTAATTTTGTCTAACTTTTAATCAACAAAAAAGGTAAAAGGGGAAGGGTAATCCATTTCTTTTAAACGAAATATTCTAGTAGAAAAACTTTAGAAACTGCTTATGTAAGCAGTTATTTAAAATTTAAATACGTAATTAAAAGCCCTGCTAAGTATGCGAGATAATATACAGCAGGGCCTTTATTTATCAGGATTAAATAATTTTCTTTTACAGACGCAGAATCTTTGAATATTAATGATTTTTCTTTATGAGATTTGAAAAGAATAACACTTTCCAAGCTAACCTAAGAAGTTTTCTTAATAAATATCTAGCTCGTATTTTTTTATCGCAAGCTATTGATCAAACTTTAACAAACATTAGTTTATCGATTTGCTTAACAAAACAATCCAGGTCTCATTCTATTAGATTTATTTATGTTTTTTATGGTCTTTTAGAATCCTTCCAACTGAGAAAGCTGAAATATCGTCGACAATACCTTCTTCAGTCAAATATTTTGCCACGTTTAAATGGGTCCAGTTTAAGTTGGATCATTTTTCACCGAGTTCTTCCGGATTCAAACCGGCAGCGGCTACAATACTGTCCCGTTCTTCACTTGAAAACTTTTTCGGAGATCCGGGCCTCGGTTTATCAGAGAAAATTTCGATAATCCATTTCTCACATTTTTACGTCCCTCGCGTTCATTGATTTCCTTGATTTCAGGCAAAGCTTTAAAAAAGCATACTTTCCAGTCGGAAACCCGGTTTCGGTGAAGACCTACTTCTTTTGCGATTTCTAGAATAGTTTTCCCTGTGAGAGCAAATCAATGATTTTGGCTCGCTGAACTATCCGATAAGGTTGCGTTTTGCTGCTAGATATTTTTTGAATGGTATCCTTAACGGTCGGATCCAGCTTTGGCATTAATTCCTTTTGTTTTATCCGCATAACCTATCTCCTAGGGAGCTTATATTGCACAAAATTGTAAAAATTTGTGTTTTCTTATTCGTACTTTTCTACATGGTTCTTTCTCCCAATTGGGATTATCGATTTTTTAACGAAAAGTTAAAACTTTTATGCTTTTTCAAGTAAAGCCTGTGCCGTATCGAGATCGGTGATAAGCGTGTTGATGTATTTTCCAGCGATAGCGCCGATGATGGAATCCGTTTTGTACGGCCCAAAACAGACGCCAATCGAGTATTCCGTATCTTTTAAGATATCTAGGTCGATCGTCAGGATTTCTTCATTTATCTTATAACGGTCGGTATTTCCATGGATGTCAAAAAACTGCATGCAGATGTCCCCGCAAATTCCCTCGTCTTTTAGTTTTTCGTGCGTTTGTCTGTCTAAGTAGCCGGTTTGCTGAAGGGTAGAATTTTCGTTTACGCCGCCGATACCCACCAGGGCGATATCCATTTTTTTTGCCAGGCCAAAGACCTCTTGGATGGTTTTTTCACTTGTTAACTCATCTCGTAAGCTTTTATTTACAATTCTTGCCGGCGTATAAAAAGGAAGATTGCGCGCGTCAAAATTTTTAGCCAGGCGTTCGGAAATCGAATTGCCCTGGATTTCTTGTGGGATGGCTCCGAGTCCACCAACCAAAGGAATAAAGATAGCATTTGGAAAAAAGGCGCTCTCTAAATGATTGGTCATCTCTGAAAGCGTATAGCCCAATGAGACGCCGACGATGCTGTCGTTTTTAATGAGCCTTCCCAAAAGCTTTGCGGCACATCTTCCGATATTTTCCTTTGTTATCTTTTCTTCCTTATCACTTTCAACGATAAAAACTTCGTTCAGACCAAATTTTTCCTCTAATTCCTGTTCAAGACGGTAATATTTGCGACCACTTAGGTCGTTTACGGTGATCGTGACCATTCCCACATCGAGGGCGCGCTGCAAAAGCTTTGCTACGGTAGGTCTTGAAATTCCGAGTTGTTGGGCGATTTGAGACTGGCTGATACCCTGATTGTAATGGAGGTTACAGACTTTGAGCATGAGCCGGTCGTTTTCTAACAGTCTTTTTTTCACCTCTTCATTCTATCCATAAATTTTACAATTGTAAAGTTTTTTAGATTTTACCGTTGAAAGGTCAATTCTTACTATTGACAGTATTTTATAGCTAGTTAATAATTAAATCATAAATTAGCTTATGTTTTGCTTAAGTTAAATGAGAGCTAAAAATTAACAATTGTAAAAAACGGAGAAACATGGCAGTTTACAAAGAGGAGTTGGAACTCCAGTCAAAAGGAACGCGGCCGACTTACATCAACATTACCGAACAGGTAAGACAGGCCATTAAAAACAGCGGGATCAAAGACGGGCTCGTGACCGTCATTTCCCCACATACGACGTGCTCGGTCTTTTTTGAAGAATTCGTCCACGACATCGATGAAAACGGAAACGAGTTTCTTCAAAACGATTTGAACACGGTCTTGGAAAAGATCATTCCGGACCAGGTGGACATCGATACGTACACCTATCCCGGAGAGGCCCACTACCAGGCCGTTGAAGCCTGGCCCAACGCCGCTGAATACCTCCCGAACGGGGACCGGAAGGCCTTGTGGAACTGTGATTCTCACCTAAAATCCACGATCCTTGGATCGAGCGAATCCTTCGAAGTGGACGACGGGGATCTCGGAGTTGGAACGACCGGTCATATTTATTTCGTAGATTTCGACCGGACCCGCCCAAGGACGAGAAAATGCAAAGTGATTGTAATAGGTGAATAATAATGAAAAAAGAAATACGGACGCCGTTTTTGATCGTAAACCCGAAAGCGTATATTTACGGGGACGAAGCCTTAGAACTGGCCAAGGTATGTGACCGGTTGGCCCTCGAATACGATACGGACATCATTTATACGGCGCAACACGCGGATCTAAGACAGATCAACGACAATACGGACAACCTGATCCTGACGGCCCAACATATGGATGGTATCGTCCCGGGTAGGGGGATGGGTCATATCCTTCCCGAAAGCATCAAAGATGCCGGCGCGGATGCGGTCGTCTTAAACCACGCCGAACACCTCATGACGCTGCCGGATCTCGACAAGGCCATGCGCCGCGCCGACGAACTGGATCTTCTAACGATCGTCGTAGCCGGATATCATGATCTGTGAACCGACGAGCCTTATCGGAACGGGAACGACTAGCGACGACGATTACATCCGTCAAACCAACGAAGCCGTCAGAAGCGTTGATGAAAACATAAAAATCATACAGGCTGCCGGTGTCAGCAGCGGAGACGATGTATACCGCGTGGTCATGGAAGGGGCTGACGGAAGCGGCGGCACCAGTGGAATTTTAAATGCCCCTAGCAGAGAAGGAAAAATAGTAGAAATGCTTGAAGCTCTAGTTAAGGCTAGAGACGAAAAATAAAATAGCTTAGAAAGTAGTAGGATCGATATGAATAATACGGTTTTATTCCTGATCTTTTTCCTGGCGATGAGTTTACAGATGTTTATAACCATATTCCAGGCAAAAGATTATAAACGAAATTTAAATAAGTTTGCAGGGAAAGGAATCGTAGGAGTGGGCCATACAAAAGGTGTTTTACGGCCGGGCCAGATCGTCATGCTTTTATACGATCAAAATGACGACCGTATCAAAAGCAGTCTTATCATGCGCGGACGGACCGTTTTTGCCCGTTTTAAAGAAGATCCGACTTTCGATGGGATGACATTGGATGAAATCCGAAAGATCGCCATCGAGGAAGATCAAAAGTTCTTTAAACGTCACAGGAAGAAACACCCCTATGACCCCGAAGAGATAACAAAGAAGAAACATTCTTTGATTCAAGCAGTGGAAGCCATCGACCGGAGAATCAAACAAGACAAGATTCGCGTACAACGAATCGATCGCATGACAGCTGCAGAAGAGTTAGCTCAGAAAGTCGATCCGTCTGCTTTTAATTCATAAATTTATGAAGGGGTTGTTTTATGGACTTTTTATCTAACTTGGCCAGTGGCTTTATCGGTCTGTTTAATGCCGGTGGCGAACAGTTCATGAGTTACATGACGGGTATTATCCCGACGTTGATCTGCTTGATCACGGCAGTCAACGCTGTTATCGCCATCATCGGACAGGATAAAGTCAATAAGTTTGGTGTGTTCTGTAGTAAGTACATCTTACTCAGATACACGGTACTGCCGGTTTTAGCCCTCTTCTTCTTGGCCAACCCGATGTGCTATACGATGGGTCAGTTCCTAGAAGAAAGATATAAACCCGCATTTTATGACGCTACGGTTTCGTTCTGTCATCCGATCACAGGACTTTTCCCGCACGCGAACGCCGGCGAATATTTCGTCTACGGGGGTATCGCTGCTGGAATCACGGACTTAGGTTTGGATCTCGGGGGATTAGCTGTTCGTTACTTCCTCGTCGGGCTCGTCGTAATTTTCATTCGCGGAATTGCCTGTGAATTCTTAACCGCCCGTTTCTTAAAGAGAAATGAAGGAGAAGCGTAATGGCCGAATACAGAGCAGTCATCGTCTCTAAAGGTAATCCAGGCTGGGGTGGCCCACTAACGATTTTACCTACAGAGAAAAAACACATCGTAGCCTGCGTGACCGGTGGGGGAATTGAACCCGTTGCGCAGAAGATCGCGGATTTAACGGGCGCGGAAGCGGTCGATGCTTTCAATCATCCGGTCGCCGAAGACGAAATGTGCTGCGCCGTCATCGATTGCGGTGGTGTCGCGCGTTGTGGCGTTTATCCGAAAAACCACGTTTTGACCGTCAACCTAACCGCTGTCGGAAAGAGCGGTCCGTTAGCAAAGTATATTACGCCGGAACTTTACGTTTCAGGTGTAAAACCAGATGACATCGTTTTGGCTTCCGAAGAAGACGCCAATCTTGCCGCGGTAGCGGGAGTCGAAGGCATTGAAGAAGCAACGACGGAAGAACACATTGAAGCGCCGGAAACGGAAGAAACAACTGCGGCCGAACCGGCGAAAAAAGAAGGACTCATCGTCCGAATTGGGAAAGGCGTTGGGAGCGTCGTCAATAAACTCTTCCAGGCCGGCCGAGACACTGTCGATATCTTAATAACTAACATTATTCCTTTCATGGCTTTCGTGGCTATGTTAATCGGTATCATCAACGCTTCAGGTCTTGGGGACTGGATCGCCAATACGATCGCTCCACTAGCCAACAACATCATCGGTCTTATCGTTATTGCCTTTATCTGCGGCATTCCGATCATCTCACCGCTTATCGGACCTGGGGCCGTTATCGCGCAGGTCATCGGTGTTTTAATCGGTGAACAAATCGGTGCCGGAGCCATCAGCCCGTCCTTAGCCCTTCCGGCTTTGTTCGCGATCGACGCCCAAGTCGGCGGCGACTTCGTTCCGGTCGGTTTGTCCTTAGGGGAAGCCGATGCCGAAACGATCGATGCGGGTGTTCCCGCTGTCCTGTTTGAAAGAATGGTCACCGGTCCTATCGCGGTTCTTCTGGCGTGGGTCGCTTCAAGCGGACTGTACTAAAATCGAAGTTTAAGGGGTAGAAATGAAGTTTACGACAAAAGTTACGGGAATTGGCGAAATGGTCGAAGAACTCATTAACGAAGGCAATCTGGTCATCGTTTTTAACGACAACGCTCCACCGGAACTGATGGACGTGGCCGTACGTCATACGCCGGCGGAACTTCCCCAGCCGGTCAAGGCAGGAGATATCGTCCGCTTTGGCGAAAACGAATATAAAGTCACGGCCGTAGGCGATGAAGCCAATCACACGTTAAAGAACCTTGGCCACTGTACGTTTAAATTTTCCGGAAATCCGGAAGTTGAACTTCCTGGCCAAATTGAATTAGATGGAAAAGGTATCGTCCCGGACATCAAAGTCGACGATATCTTTGAAATAGAATTTGTATAAAAGAGAGGTATTGAGCTAAATGATTAACATGAGTAAAAAGCTGGCAAAGAGAGCCGAAGAAGGCAATCCAATCAACGCCAGTATCGTTGGTGCCGGTCAGATGGGACGTGGTATGGCTGCCCAGATGACCGAAATGGTCGGTATGAATCCAGCCGTTGTTATTGATATCAATTTAGACAACGCAAAAAGAGCGTATCTCGATTCCGGCTACAAAGAAGGCGAAGATTTTGTCGTTGTAGAAACCGTAGACGAAGCCAACAAGGCTTTAGGCGAAGGAAAATTTGTTGTTTCCACGAACAATGAAGTAGCTACGAAATCCGACATCATCGACTGCGCCGTCGACGCCACGGGCGTTCCGGAAGTCGGAGCTAAAGTCGCTTTAGACGCGATCAATGCCGGAAAAGACATCTGTATGTTAAACGTTGAAACCGACGTTTGCATCGGCCACATCTTAAAGAAACTCGCCGACAACGCCGGCGTCGTCTACACCGGTTCAGCCGGAGACGAACCGGGTGCGGTCATCGAAATGTTCGATTACGCCAAAGGCCTCGGTTTTGACGTTAAGGTCGTCGGAAAAGGTAAGAACAACGCGCTCGATTTGACCTGTACGCCGGAAAGTGTCGCGGAAGACGCCAGAGCCAGAGGTGCTTCACCGAGGATGATCTGCTCGTTTAAAGACGGCACGAAGACGATGGTTGAAATGACAGCCATGGCCAACGCGACCGGTTACAAACCCGACGTCATCGGTGCTCACGGTCCGAAATCCGACGTAGCCCATCTAAACGACGTCTTAAGTCTTAAGAGCGAAGGCCGCGGCGGCGTCTTAGACGACTATCACGTCATCGAATACGTAAACGGCGTTGCGCCTGGAGTTTTCGTCATCATCGGAACCGACCAGAAAGATATCGCGGACGAACTGGAATACCTGAGCATGGGCAAAGGTCCGAACTATACCTTGTACCGTCCTTATCACCTCACCTCTCTGGAAACGCCGATGTCCGTAGCCAAAGCCGTCATCGACCGTGAACCCACGATCGTTCCGGAAGGCCGCTACGCGGAAACCATCGCAGTAGCCAAGAAGGACATGAAAGCCGGCGAATACCTGGATGAAATCGGTGGTTTCACGATCCGTGGAACCTTTATGTCTGCCGACGACGCGGATGATATGAACGCGCTCCCGATGGGACTGGTCGACAAGAAGACGAAGTTGTTAAAAGACGTCAAGGAAGGCGATATCTTGACCTACGACGATGTTGAATTAAACAACGACAACCTCATTGTCCAGCTGAGAAAATTACAAGACGAAATTTTTATCCCTAAAAAATAAAAATTGTAATTTAGCTTAATTTAAAGAGCACTAAGACTTTTACGTTTTGGTGCTCTTTTTTTATCCATGATCCGGAAAAATTCGTCTAAATCTGAGAAATTTGGATAAAAATAAAAGAATGAACGAAGTCAATAAACACGGATACATCGTTAAAAAGTCGGAGTCTTATGAAAAATTAAAGACCCTGACAAAAAAAGAGCGATTAAAGCGAATAAAAATAAGAAAAGATAAAATCATCACGGCTTGTGTGATCGGAATCATCGTCTGTATCGTCTTTGCGCTGATCAAATTTTCGATCGGCCGGATCACGAATTCACTCGCAATCGAATCCGACGCCGTCAGTTCCCTGACCGAGAGCTATTCCTCGATCGTTGCGGCCGTGGGGATTTGGCTGGCTCATAAACGCCCAAATAAGCGCTTTCCCAACGGTTTCGGCCGGATCGAGTTTTTGACCGCGATCATCGGCGGCGTTTTTGTTATCATCACCGGCTGGCATTACTTTGAAAATTCCTGGACCAGGATACAGACCCCACAGGTTTCGCTCGTAAACGGAACGCAGCTTTTTATAATTTTTGTAACGATCTTGGGTAAATTCTTTTTGTTTCTCTATGACCGTAAGATCGGAAAAGAATACGGTTCGTCCGGGCTCATAACCGCGAGCCGTTCGGCGATGCTTTCGTGTTTTTCTTCACTTCTTGTTATCGTAAGTTCCATCATTTATCAGTATTTCCGCTTTAACATCGACGGCTACGTCGGGCTGATCATTTCGGTCGGGATGCTTTTGACCGGTTTTGTCGGAATTTTAAACGGGATTTACCCACTGCTCGGAAAACCCGTGGATCCGGAGACCTTTAATTATATAGAAGAGATCTTGCTCGACAAAGACCCGATCGTCGGCGTTTACGACCTTCGCGTCCTAAACAACGGTGCCGGGATCATGAGAGGAACCGTAAACGTAGAAGTTCCGATTGCCGCCAGCGCCGACGAGATCTACAACGCGTTTCGCGACGCGAGGACCGAGATCTACAGAAAGCTCGGAATTGAGATCACGATCGGACTACTTACCGTAAATTACTGTTCGGACGAGGTCTTTCCGGTCTTTAATCTGGTCTTTGACCAACTCATTCGAATGGACGGTATACAAAATATTCACGGTTTTCGGTGGGATAAACAGGCCAATGAAGTCGACCTTCATGTTATCATTGATTTTGACTATCTAAACGATGAAGAACTCGACCGTAAAATTAGGCGGGCCGTACAGGAGGTCTGTCCGAATACGGACGTCCTGGTCGATTATAACGTTAATTACATCAAGGATAACCCCAAACAATACCATCCGGTTTGTAACATTAGGAGTTTAAATGATGAATCTGTACCTGATTAGGCACGTTCACACCTACGGAAACGAAGGCCGTTTTAACGGCGTTTCCGAATCGGAATTTACGCCCAAGGGTCTTAAAATGAAGGAGATCCTGGTCGATTATTTTAGTGATCTAGCTAGGAGAGTCAAGTTTGACCGTATCTATACCTCGCCGATCAAGCGGGCCTATCTGATCGCCGAAGACATTTCCCTACGAAATCACATCCCACTGACCTGTGTAGACGCTCTAAAAGAATACAATTTTGGTATTTTTGACGGACTTAAAATAGAAGAAGCCAGAAAATTAGACGAAAAAGTTTATTTTGAATGGTTAAACAATCATTTATATTATAAAATTCCAAAAGGAGAGTCTTATCTTGAGAAATATCAAGATTCGACGAATTGGATTAAAGAAATTCTTAAGGAAAATCTGGATAACGTTTTGATCGTCACCCACGGCGCGGTCATCCGCTGTCTGATCTCTTATCTTTTGGACCTGCGCTTAAAAGACGGCTGGCACTTTGACGTGCCGCTGGGTGGGTTTTGTCTGATCAATTACGAAAACAACTACGGGACCCTAAAGGAATTCGGCTTGCCCGACTACCCGTTTGAAATCCACGATTTTTCCAAAAGTTTTATTAAATGATTGAAAGGTTAATTTGCAAAACTACACTCGTTCATTACGCATAAACGACGCGGACGTTCTCTCGAGGATTTTAGGCCGATACGATGAAAACATCCGCCTGATCGAAGACAAACTCGACGTTGAGATCACCTATAGAAACAACCGGCTAAAAGTAGAGGGCTCTAAGGAAAATTCTAAGGAGGCAATCCGCGTTCTGACCGAACTCAAAGAATGCGCGGAAAATAACTTAAAGACCGACAAAGACACGACCGAGTACATTTTGGCCGTAAAAGATAAAGAAAAGGCCGAATCGTTTTCGGATTTAAATTCTTCGGTCGTCTGTTATACGACCAAAGGTAAAGCAATCCACCCGAAAACGTACGGGCAGAAGAAGTACCTAGACGCGATCGATCAAAACGATATCGTCTTCGGGATCGGCCCGGCCGGCACCGGTAAGACCTACCTTGCCATGGCCAAAGCCATCAGTGCCTTTAAAAACGAAGAGGTGGAGCGCCTAATCCTTACGCGCCCCGCCGTGGAAGCGGGGGAGAGCCTGGGGTTTTTGCCGGGCGATCTGCAGGAAAAAGTCGACCCGTACCTTCGCCCGCTTTACGACGCGCTCTACGAGATCTTAGGGAGCGATTCGTTTAAACGCAATATGGAAAAAGGTTTGATCGAAGTGGCCCCCCTCGCTTACATGAGGGGACGAACGTTAGATCACGCCTACATTATCTTAGACGAAGCTCAAAACACCACGCCGGAACAGATGAAGATGTTTTTGACCCGACTGGGTCACGGCTCTAAGATCGTCGTCACCGGAGATACGACCCAGATCGACCTCCCGAAAGGGAAGCGATCCGGACTGATCGAGGCCAGCCATATCTTAAAAGGGATAAGGGGGATCTCCTTTATCAACCTGACGGCCGACGACGTCGTACGTAACAAGCTGGTCCAACAGATCATTGAAGCTTACGAAAAATTCAATTTCTCTAAAAAAGAATGACGATCGATTTTAATAATGCCACTGAGTTTCCGCTGAGCGAAAAATTAAAAAAAGTTATCACACGGGCCTTTAAGAATACGCTTGAAATGGAAGGGATCGCGGATACGGCGGAGATGAGTCTGTCGTACGTGACGCCGCAGCAGATAAAAGAATTAAACGGAAAATATCGGGGTATCGATAAAGAGACGGACGTTTTGTCGTTTCCGATCTACAATTCACCCAGCGAAATCACCGGTTCTGGACCGACCCTTTTAGGCGATATCTTTATAAACCCCTTGCGGGCACAGCTTCAGGCGGAAGAATTTGAACATAGTTTTGAACGCGAAATATTGTATCTTTCCATCCACAGCCTTCTACACTTGTTGGGTTACGATCACGAAAAGGACGATGATTACGAACAAATGGAAGAACAGCAAGAAAAGGTTTTAAAAACGGTGGAAGACGATGGCGACTAAAAAACAAAAAGTTCCCGATATCGACAGTACCGGTCCAATAGACACCGAGGCGATCAAGCAGGAACTTGAAAAGCAGACCGAGTTTAACATCTTAAACAAGATCCAGGAGCGTAGGCACGCCGTAAGAGAGGAAGACTTAGAAAACGAGCGCATCACCTTTAAGCGACTAATGCTAGGCTTTAAAAACGCCTTTAAAGGTCTGCGCTACGCCTATAAGACCCAACCCAATTTCAAGATCCACACCTACGCCACTATTATCGTCATCATCTTAGGCTTTTTCTTTCAGATCTCATCCGGGGAGTGGTTGGCCCTGGCCTTAGTCATCGGCTTTGTTATCACGATGGAAGTGGTCAATACGGCCATAGAGACCCTCGTCGATTTGTATACGGATAAATACTTGTATCTGGCCGGAGCCGCCAAGGATCTGGGGGCCGCGATGGTACTGGTCATGGCCATAACCTCCGTCGTCGTCGGTCTGATTATTTTTCTACCAAAAATTTTGGCCCTTTTTGGGATTGGAGTATAAATTGAGCAAAAAAACCGGATTTATCAGCATCGTCGGTCGCCCAAACGTCGGCAAGTCCACGCTACTTAACAGCATCATGGGTGAAAAACTGGTCATCACTTCCCACAAGCCCCAGACGACCAGAAACGTCATACGCTGCATCTACAACGACGATCAGACGCAGATGGTCTTTATCGACACACCTGGGATGATAAAGCCCAAAAACAAGCTCGGCGATTACATGATGAAATCGGCAACCAGCAGTTTAAAAGACGTTGAGTGCATCGTCTACATCATCGAGCCCGACAAAAAGCTCGGACCGGGGGACCGGACGATACTTGAGAATTTAAAGAAGACCGACGTTCCGGTGATTGCCGTTATCAATAAAATCGATACCGTCAACAAAGAAGATCTGCTTGAAGTCATACAGATGCTAGACGGGCAGGATTTCTTTAAGGATATTATCCCGATGTCGGCCATCAACGGGGACGGTACCGGGATCCTACTTGAGGCGATCAAAAAATACCTGCCGGAAGGTCCCGAGTATTTCCCGCCGGAAGCAAGGACCGACCAGTCGGAGCGCTTTATTATCTCCGAACTAATAAGGGAAAAAATTCTACGCTCCACCCAGGAAGAGATCCCGCACGGTACCGCCGTTGAGATCACGTCCATCAGTGAGCGCGAGGGCAAGGACCTGGTGGATATCGAAGCGACGATCTACTGTGAAAAAAAGTCCCACAAAGGGATTTTGATCGGCAAAAACGGATCGATGCTTAAAAAAATCGGGACGAGGGCCAGGGAGGCCATCGAGTTTTTCCTAAAACAACCCGTCAATCTTCAGTTATGGGTAAAGGTAAGGGACAACTGGCGCGACAAGCCCTTTGATCTAAACGATCTGGGCTATAAGCCGTGAAGACAAAAAAGACGCGGGGTCTGGTCATTAAGAACACCCCGATCGGGGAACACGACTCCTTACTGACCATCTTTAGCGAAAACGGAAAATTCCGGGCGGTGGCCAAGGGGGCCAGGACCCCACGAAACCGGCTATCGGCCGCGACCCGTCTTTTTTCCTGGTCCGAATTTGTCTATTATCCGAGCTCGAAACTGGCCCGCATCAACGAGGCTTCTTTGATCACGGCCTTTGATGGGCTCGAAGAAGACCTTACGGCCCTGACCTACGCTTCCTACAGCCTTGACCTGATCAATCATTTTTACGAGCTCGATCAGGTCGACAAGCTGGCGCTTAAACTTATTATTTATTATCTACATACCTTAGAAGAAAAAAAGTCGGACCCGCTGGTGCTTACGCTGTCCTTTCAGATCAAGTTATTAAAACTTGCCGGACTTCTCCCGGATTTTAATATTCTAAAGGACGACGTGCGCTTTTCTGTCGAAGAAGGCTTTGTAAAAACCGAGCCCAGTGATCCGGACCGGCTTGAGCGAGAGACAAAAGAAATACTTTTATATCTCTATCAAAAGCCGATCAATAAACTCACGAGAGATTTCACGGAAAGTATCGATAAACTACGGCCGGTCTTTTTTTTCTTTAATTCTTATATTGAAAAACAACTTGAAAAACATTTGGATTCGTTTCGAATCCTAAAGGAGATCATATGAATTACAAAATCGCCCACATGATGATCCGGGTCGAAGACCCAGAAAAGTCTTTGGATTTTTATGAAAAAGCCTTTGGCATGCACCTGACGCGCAAAAAAGAAAAACCGGAAGGCAAATTTGACTTATATTATCTGTCCGATCCCGATGAAACGATCGAGCTCGAACTGACCCACAATTACGGGCACGGTCCCTACGAGCTCGGGGACGGGTACGGCCACATGGCCATAGCCGTAGACGATCTTGAAGGCAGTTGGCAAAAGCACAAGGACATGGGGTACGAGGTCACAAACCTCAGCGGTCTTGATAAAGGCGTAAAAAGTTACTATTTTATCAAAGATCCGGACGGCTATAAGATCGAAGTCATCCGTGCCAAGTAAACGGACCTTTTGAATAAAAATATTTATTTAAGACCGGCTTTTATCGTCGCCGCCCTGGTTTTAGGATTTTTCTGCAGCCGCTTTCCCGAGCTGAGCGCATTTTTATCGGATTTTGAAGAACCTTTGTTTATGCTTCTTCTGGTTCTGATTTTCCTGGAGTTCGATCCCAGCCAATTCGGGAAAGCGGCTAAAAACGTTCGCTTTATTCTAACCGTTTTAATACTCAACTTTATTCTTACGCCGGCTTTGTCATACATCATAGGGCTTTTCTTTTTTAAAGACCTCACGGTCCGTATCGCGCTAACATTATTACTTGTCATGCCTTGTACGGACTGGTACCTGGTCTTTACCGAAATGACGGGTGGAAACATCGATCTGTCCACGGCCGTCTTACCCTATAATCTTGCTTTGCAGTTTTTTTTGTTGCCGGTCTACCTGATCTTTTTTTACGGCTACTCAAATCTGTCCATCGATGGAGAACTAATTATCGAACCGCTTATTGAAATAGGGATCCCTTTTTTGATCAGTCTGTTCTTAAGGTTTGGTCTGGGACGGCTTAAAATCTTTGATAGAGTTAAAACCTTTTACCATGCTACCCACGAAAACCTGGAGCTGATTTTAATCTGCCTGATCGCTTTTGTCATTTTCGCGACCCAGGGAAACGGCCTGATCACGGTTCTTCTCGATTATCCCATGTTTTTGTTTGCCGTTCTTCTTTTTTACGTTATTATGTTTCCTCTTTCGATTTTACTTGCGAAAAAAGAAAAATACGATTACCCGGATATGGTCAGTCTGGTCTTTACGTCTACGGCCAGGAATACGCCCCTGTCTCTAAGTATCGCGGCGCTCGTTTTCACGAGCCGGCCGCTGATCGCTTCTTTGCTACTGATCGGGCCACTGACCGAACTGCCTTTGTCCTTGGCCGAATCGCTCTTACTCCGGAGGTTTAAAGATGTCTGAATTTACCCATTTACACGTCCACAGCGAGTTCTCCCTGCTCGACGGGCTTTCAAGGATCCCGGATCTTGTTTCCAGAGCCAAAGAGCTGGGGATGGACGCGCTGGCCCTGACCGATCACGGGGTCATGTTCGGGACCATCGATTTTTACAGGGAGTGTAAAAGACAGGGGATCAAGCCCATCATCGGAAGCGAGGTCTACGTAGCCAGTAGAAACCTCGAAGACAAGGAGCAGGGGGAGGATTCGAAAAATTATCACCTGACCCTGCTGGCAAAAGACCTGACCGGCTACAAAAACCTCATGAAACTCGTCTCGATCGGTTTTGTCGACGGTTTTTACCGAAAGCCCAGAGTGGATCACAAGACCTTAAAGAAATACTCCGAGGGGCTCATCGCCCTTTCGGGCTGTCTTTCCGGCGAGATCCCCAGGGCCATTTTAAACAACGACCTAAAAAAGGCTCACGAACTCGTTACGACCTATCAGGATATTTTCGGAAAAGATAATTTTTACCTCGAGATCCAGGATCACCGGCTGCCGGAAGAAGCCAAAGTGCGCGAAAAAATCGCCTATCTTTCCGAGACCACCGGCGCTCCGCTGGTCGCGACCAACGACGTGCATTACGTAAACAGGGAAGACAGCGACGTCCACGACGTACTCATCTGTATCCAGACCGGGACCAAAATAAGGGACGAGGGGAGGCTGCGTTACAGTCCGGGACAGTTTTATTTAAAAAGCCCCGAGGAGATGAAACGCGAGTTTGCCGAGTACCCACAGGCCGTAGAAAATACCAAAAAGATCGCGGAGGCCTGTAACGTCGTCTTCGAAGAAGCGACAAATCACATGCCGGTTTATGAGATCCCCGCGCCCTACAAAAGCGCGTCCGAGTATTTGCGCTCGCTCTGTCTTGAAGGTTTAAAAAAACGCTACGAGAACCCTTCGGAAGCGCTTTACGAGCGTCTTAACTACGAACTCGATACGATCACCTCCATGGGCTTTGACAATTATTTTCTGGTGGTGTGGGACTTCGTTCGCTTCGCCAAGGAAAACGACATCCCGGTCGGTCCGGGCCGGGGCTCCGCGGCGGGCTCGCTCGTCGCCTATTGTCTGGGAATCACCTCGCTCGATCCGATCAAGTACGAGCTTCACTTTGAGCGCTTTTTAAACCCCGAACGTTTTACGATGCCGGACATCGACATTGATTTTTGCTACGAGCGCCGCCCGGAGGTGATCGATTACGTCAACCGCAAATACGGCTACGACCACGTCGCGCAGATCATCACCTTCGGTACGATGCAGGCCAGAGCCGCGATAAGGGACGTCGGCCGGGTCTTTGACATTTCCTACAATAAGACCGATAAGGTCGCAAAGGAAGTCCCGATACGGCCCGGGCAGGTCATTACGATCGACCAGGCCGTAAAGGAGAGTCCGGATCTTAAAGAGATGGAACAAAAAGATCCGGAAGTCGCCCTGATTTTAAACAACGCCCGTAAGCTCGAGGGTCTTAGCCGCCACGCGAGCACGCACGCGGCCGGGGTGGTCATTACCGACAAGCCGCTCGTCGAATACGTCCCCTTGTACCGTAACGGCGACAACATCACGACCCAGTACACGATGAACCTCCTTGAGAGCCAGGGAGCTATCAAGATGGACTTCCTTGGTCTTAAAACGCTCACGGTCATTCACGACGCGGTCGAAAACATCTATAAATCCACCGGAAAACGGATCGATCTGGAAAAAATCGATATGGCGGACGAAAACGTCTACCGGATGATCAGCAGTGGCGACTGCGGTGGGGTCTTCCAACTGGAATCCTCCGGGATCATCTCTTTTATAAAGGAATTAAAGCCAGAGTGTTTTGAGGATATTGTGGCAGGAATCTCTCTGTACCGTCCCGGGCCGATGGATGAGATCCCAAAATACATCGAGAACAAGCGCCATCCCGAAAATATCGTCTACCTCGACGAGACCCTAAAGCCGATTTTAGAAGTTACCTACGGGTGTCTGATCTACCAAGAACAGGTCATGGCCATCGTTCGCGATCTCGCCGGCTTTTCGATGGGACGGAGCGATCTCGTTCGTCGGGCGATGAGCAAGAAAAAAATCGACGAGATGGACCGGGAGGGAAAGGCTTTTATCTACGGTGAAGACGACGAAGACGGAAACGTGATCGTCGAAGGATGCATCCGCCGCGGGATCTCGGAAAAAACCGCCAAAGCCATCTGGGAAGAAATGCGGGAGTTTGCCCGCTACGCCTTTAACAAGAGCCACGCCGCCTCCTACGCCGTCATCGCTTACCAGACGGCCTGGCTTAAATATTATTATCCGGCCGAGTTTTACGCCGCTCTGCTCAGTTCGGTCATGGGCTCGGATACGAGGACGTCCCGCTACATCGAAGAAGTCTTAAAACGGGGCATAAAACTCGACCAGCCGAATCTGAATTTGAGCGACCGTAAGTTTACCGTAAAAGGCGGCCAGATCATCTACGGCCTCGGCGCGATCAAAAACGTCGGCACGGCTTTGATCGAGTCGATCATCGAGTCCAGAGACCAGTACGGGCCTTTTACGAGCATGATCGACTTTTGCCAAAGGGTCCCAAATTTAAACAAAAAGGCCCTGATCTCCTTAATAAAAGCCGGCGCCTTCGACTTTTTAGGAACCGCCAGAGCCACGCTCTTGGTGAACGCCCATAAGGTCCTAAGCAAAGCCCAGGAACTAAGAAAAATCAAAGTTTCCGGTCAGGAGTCCTTCTTTAACAACAATTCCGAATTTAAAGACTACTTAAAAGACGATTTTGACGTCGTCGAGCCTCTGGCTTTTGAGACGGTACTTTCGATGGAAAAAGAAGTCCTGGGGATCTACCTTTCGGGCCATCCCTTAAGAAAGTACCGCGACATTTTAGATAAGAAGACGGCTTTTAACTTTAGCGTTATCGATTCGTTCGAAGACCTCTCGCAGGCGGCGCCGGATCAAAGCCAGGTGACCCTCGGCGGGTTGATCACCGGGGTTCGCACGCAACTGACGAAAACGGGTAAAGTCATGGCCTTTGCTAGTCTGGAAGACCAGTACGACCGGATCGATCTGGTCTTTTTCCCGGGGGACTATGAAAAGTATAAAAAGTATTTGGTGGACGATCTGCCGGTTTTGGCCCACGGTAAGCTTTGTTACGACGAAGAATTAAATGTCTCGCTTTGCGTCAATGACGTAAAGCTTTTGGAAGAAGTTCAAAAAACGGACGAGAAAAAAGCTTATTTTGATGGGAAACGGCTGATTCTAAAACTTTCGGATCAGTCCAAAAAACCGCTGATCGCTTCGATAAAAGAAGTTTTAAAAACTTCTCCGGGAAAAATCCCTGTGATATTATATTTTGAAAAAGAGAAGCAACGTTTTAAAGCCTCTGATCAGTTAAATGTGGAAGTAAACGAGAAACTGATGTCAGAGCTGGAAAATATTTTAATTTAAATTTAAACGGGAGGAGTTTTATGTCTAAAAAACGGGTAGGGATCCTGACGAGTGGCGGCGACGCGCCTGGGATGAACGCAGCCATCCGTGCCGCCGTTCGGGGTTGTTTACACTTTGGTTATGAAGTCTACGGTGTCAATAGGGGGTATGCCGGTCTTCTCGATAAAGATTTTATCCCGATGAATTCGAACATGGTCGCCGATATCATCGGAATGGGCGGAACGATTCTACGGACCTCCCGTAGTGAATTTTTCCCGACCTCGGCCGGCCTAAACCGGGCGACGAAGATCTTAAGCGAATACAACATCGATCCATTGATTGTTATCGGTGGGGACGGCTCACTGACCGGAGCTTTAAACCTCTCAAAACTAGGGGTAAACATCGTCGGGATGCCCGGTACGATCGACAACGATTTTGGAGCCAGCGACTATACGATCGGTTTTGACACGGCCGTCACGACCGCGATCGACGCGATCAGCAAGATCCGTGATACGACTTTCTCGCACAACCGCATCAACATCGTTCAGGTCATGGGTCGTACCTGCGGGGATATCGCGCTGTACGCCGGATTCTCCTGTGGCGCTGAAGCCATGATCATCCCGGAAAAGGAAAACGACCTGGAAAAAATCTGCGAAGAAATCTTACGCGGTAAGGACCGTCAAAACCTGCACTGCATCGTCATGTTGGCTGAAGGCTGTGGCTCCTATCGGGACTATCTAAAACGCTTTGAAGAACTCACGCAGGTGACGACCAAAGGAACCAACCTCGGTTACATTCAGCGCGGTGGCTCACCCACCCATTTCGACCGTAACCTCGCCAGCTACATGGGATTTAAAGCGGCCCAAGCCATCAATGACGGGAACCTCAATACGGTCATCGTAAGACGCAAAGGCGGCTACCAGGCCATGCCGATCGAGGAAGCCCTAGCTACGAAAAAAGTATTCAACCAGGAAATGTATGATACGATGCGTATCTTAGCCAGGTAAGAAAGGTCATGGAAGCCTTAGAACGCAACATCAAGAAGAAGACCAAGATCGTTTGTACGATCGGTCCCTCGAGCGATAACCTAGATACCCTTATTGCGATGATTGAAGAGGGCATGAACGTAGCCCGGATCAATTTTTCGCACGGCACTCACGAAGAACACCTTAAGAAGATCGAACTGATCAAACAAGCCCGTGAGATCGAAAACGTTCCGATCGCCATCATGCTCGATACGAAGGGGCCGGAAATTCGTACCGGACTGCTCGAAGACGGAACCAAGGTCGAGCTCAAAAAAGGCGAACCCTTTATCTTAACGACTGAAGACATGGTGGGAAACGAAAATATCGTTTCGGTCAGCTACGAAGGCCTTCCTCAGGATTTAAAACCGGGGGATATTGTCTTAATTGATGACGGACTAATCGCGCTGGGGGTCGACCGGATCGAAGGGAACAAGATCTACTGCGTCGTAACAAACGAAGGGTTTCTCGGCGAACGAAAAAGCATCAACATTCCAAATGTCTCGATCAGTCTTCCTGGACTGACGGAAAAAGACATTAACGATTTGTTGTTTGGGATCAAAAACGACGTGGATTTCATCGCGGCCTCTTTTATTCGAAGAGCCGCTGACGTTATTGCCATCCGCCACATCTTAGACAGCAACAACGGTTCCGGGATCAAGATCATCTCAAAAATTGAAAGCCAGGAAGGCGTTAGTAACATCGACGAGATTTTAAAAGTCTCGGACGGAATCATGGTCGCCAGGGGAGACTTAGGGGTAGAAGTTCCGGCTCAGGACGTTCCGATCATCCAAAAGAAGATCATAAAAAAATGCGTCAATGCCGGAAAGCCGGTCATAACGGCCACTCAGATGTTGGATTCTATGATCCGTAATCCCAGACCGACCCGTGCGGAAGTCACGGATGTAGCCAACGCGGTCTTTGACGGTACCGACGCGGTCATGCTTTCAGGTGAGACCGCAAGCGGCGAGTATCCCGTTGCAGCCGTTAAGACCATGTCAGAAATCGTCCAGGTCGCGGAAGTTGCGGACGAATTTAAACTTCGAATGACCCTGGAAAAACACGAGCATGGGATCTCCAACGCCGTGAGTGAAGCGGCCGTTTCTATCTCCGTTAATCTACGCTGTCCCGCCATTATCGCCGCCACTGCCGGTGGCATGACGGCCCGTTCGATCAGTAAGTTTCGGCCCGATGCGTATATTTTAGCGACGAGTTTTAACTATCAAACGATTCGACAGCTTTCTTTAAGTTGGGGTGTTTTTGGGATTCATATACCGGAAATGACCAATTCCAATTCACTTGTAAACGAAAGCGTCAAAGCAGCCGTTAAAAGTGGGTGGCTAAAAGCCGGAAATAACGTTGTGATCGCCGCGGGTGTACCGGTTGGATCGACCGGATCAACGAACATGCTTCGTGTTTCGACCGTAGGAGAGTCTTCGCTTTCCGGAAAGAGTTACGTTACGAACGATACGGTTACAGGAATAGCCCGAAACGTTCGTTTTCCGAATGAGGAAATTGAAGAACGCTTTACCGAAGGCGATATTTTGATCGTTCCAAGACTTACGAGCGACAATCTGCATTTAGCCCGGATGGCGGGAGCGGTCATTACGGAAGACGAAGCCGAACTCAGTAAGCTCTTTTTAGACGAACTTAAAGACATTCCGATTATCACGGACGTAGAGGACGTCTTTGAACATATAAGAGACGGTTCTTTGATCACGGTAGATTCCTATACGGGTACGATCCGGCAAGGAAGTTATAGATAATTCAAACCTCGGCGAAGTCCGAGGTTTTTTTAACTATGCCATTAATTAGTTTATTCAAAGGAATTCGTATTTCTATGAATTTTTCAAATCATAATCCACCTCATTAGCGCGTCCAGTATGGGAAGTTTCGGGCGTTAGTCGATATCCAAGAAGGAAGCATAATTTCAGGCTATCTACCCAACCGACAGTTAAAACTCGTTCTCGCCTGGAACGAGCTACACCGCGATGAACTAATGCAGGATTGGGAATTGTGCCGCGACCATAAACAACCGGAAAGGATCAAACCTTTAAATTGAATTCACTTGATTTTTCAAGATTTTTTCCTGAGGTACTTCAAGTTTATCCGACGGACGATTTTATCATTTATCTTTATTTTAATGACGGTACGGTCCACCGGTTCGATGTAAAGCCACTGATAAAAGAAGGAACGGTCTTCGAGCCGTTAAAAGATGTTGAAGTATTTAAAAATGCGGCTACCGTTTTAAATGGGACCGCCGCCTGGGATCTAACAGGAAACCGGGACGAGTTTACATGTATCGATTTGGATCCATTTGTCTTATTTAACTCGCCAAAAGTGAAAGACCCACTGGAGGATTAGATGGGAAAAAAGAGAAAACGCCGGGGATGGTATTGTCGTATTTGCGGTCGCTATCGAAGCAACGAAAGTTTCACGGGAAAAGGTCGGAAGAAACATATCTGTAAAGATTGCGCTAAACTTTCCGGAGCCGAACAAGCTTCAAACGCAGCAGTAAATAAGATTATAAATCTTCCTTTTTCCCTATCAAAGGATCAAATCAAGTGGCTCAGAAAAAAAGCACACGATTCAAGGCCTGACGTGCGTGAAGCCGCTGAAATGGAACTTGAAATGCGTTTCGGAACAAATAATGAACCAGAAATTCCGGATTATGATGACGATTTTCTTTTTGACGACGACTTCTTTTAATTGACGATTTGGATTACGCAGATGATATTGTGATCTATAAATATCCGAAAGATTAAAAATATATGTTTCCTACCAAATGATTGATTTCGTATACGTCGTTTTGTTTTAACTTAATTGCCTCGCAATTATTTTCGATATTTATTCTCTCTGTTCGGCGTCTTATGAATTGTAGACAATGTTGCACTAGCAACATTGTCTAGTAATTGCTTCAGCTTTAACAAAACCTCGATAAAAAGGGGATTTCCGAACTGATATTTTTTTAATAATGCGTTTTTAGATTAACTTAAACGCTATCTTTTAAGGAAATTAAGAATAATTTTAATTAATTTCTAATCCATAATCCCTTAAAAGCTCTTTTAATTTTTCAATTTCTTCTTTGTCCTCATCAATCTTTTCTTTGTCTTTATTTATTTCTTTTTGTATCAATACGGCTTTATTATATTTCTGAATTAATTCATCCTGTAATTGCATAACCTCTTCGGAAACATCATGTAACTTTTGAAGTGTTCGGATTTTCCTTCCATAACGTTCTTCAATAAAATTATTATAATCTGAAAGCATTATTTGTCCTTTCTCTATATTTTTGGATTTTGTAAATCTCCTTTAAACTAGACAAGTTGGATTTAAAGAGGAGAGAAAAAGAGTTTCTCTACACTATATAAATAATCTTTTCGATCTAGAAAGAATTTGAAATTAGATTTTAATCGTATTTTATTCCGTTATCCTTTAAAAGTTTTTCTAATTTTTGAATTCTTTCCTTATCTTCCTTAATCTCTTTTTCGTCCTTTAGGTGTTGCTCTTCTAGTTTACGTATTTTACCGCCGTAACGTTCTTCGATATAATCTGAAAGCATCGATTTTCCTTTCTCTGTTTTTTTGACCGCGTTGTGGATTTCCTTCATGACCGGGTTCTTTACGTTATCGGGGTGGTGCTTTTGTAAATCCTCTATTACGTCCGAAAACGCCTGGTCTTCTTCGGTTTTATACTTCCCGTTGACGATTAGAACTCTTATCCCAAAGTCGGAAGCGATCTGGCCGCTTTTTAGATCCACCGCCGCCAGGTCGTTGAGCGTATTTCCGGTGTCGAGCCCCTCTAGAGGCTCGGTCGTGTAAATCAGTGAGATAATATCCGGAAGCTCGTCGTAAGGTTCGCCTTGTTTTAAGTGCCTTGTATCCAGCGAACTCTGTTCGTAGCGGATGCGTTTTAGGGGCATTCTTTCGGGATGGCCGTTTTGGATCTCGATTAAAATATACTCCCCGCTTTGAAGTTTAACCAAACAGTCGATCCGAACCCCGTGGCTTTTTAGGTTGCTGTAATTGACTTCGGAGGCGACGGATACGATCTTATAATCGATGATTCCAAGATAGTTTAGTGCGGGTTTTATTAGAACGTCTACAAAATCTTGTCTTTTTTCGGCCGCAAACACAAAAAAGTCATTGTCCATCAAGGAAAGATCAAGGATTTCTTCTAACGATAATTCTTTTAAATTATCTTTTTCTGAAGGTGAAGCACCCTTGTCTTTTTCATTATTATTGTCCTCATCCATAGGTTTATTATACGTTAATTTAACCAATACGATTTAATTTTTTAAATCCAGCAGTCAAAAAGGATTTACACAAAATGGAAAACGTTTAAACTGAATTTCAAAGTTTAAGTATTTGACAAAACAATTTCTTTCGGAAATAATAAAATCGAAACGAAGAGGTTTGTTTCCTTTCCCGAGGAGACAAACCTTTTTTTATTTTTACGAAAGGATAAAAAAATGCGGTTAAATACCAAAGAACAGGAAAAGTTACTGTTGCATCTCGCCGGTCAGCTTGCTCAGGAGCGGAAAGATCGTGGTCTAAAGCTCAACTATATTGAAGCGGTGGCCTTGATTAGTTCGGCCCTTCTTGAAGGAGCACGGGATGGAAAGACGGTCACGGAATTGATGAATTACGGAACAAAGCTTTTAACGAGCGATGACGTAATGGAAGGCGTCCCTGCAATGGTGACGGAAGTCCAGGTAGAAGCGACTTTTCCGGACGGAACCAAACTGGTGACGGTCCACAATCCGATTCAGTAAGAAAAAATCTAAAGGACCTTCAGTACAGTAATTTCTGCATTCGGCGGTCGATTATAAGAGAAATATTCAAGTTTAGATAAAGGAGGATGGCGCTCTTCTTCACCTGAAATAAAGTGGGTTAGCGCCGAGAATATCTATGAAAGTCGGAGAAATTATTCCTAAAGACAGAGAGATTGTTTTAAATGAAAATAAAAAATCAAAAAAGATTGTAGTACGGCATACGGGCGACAGACCAGTTCAGGTTGGATCTCATTTTCATTTCTTTGAAGTCAATAAACATCTGGACTTTGACCGGGACGAAGCGTTTGGATATCACTTAGATATTCCATCCGGAACTTCGGTACGTTTTGAGCCGGGCGAAGAAAAAGAGGTACAGCTGACCGAAATGGGTGGAAAAAAGCGGGTCTTTGGTCTTAACGATTTGACATGCTCGAACATCAGCGACGAAAAGAAAAAACAGGCGATGTTTAACGCAGAGCAGAAAGGATTTATTCATGAGCAATAAAATTTCGGGGAAAAAATATGCCAGTATGTTCGGCCCGACTAAAGGAGATAAGGTAAGATTGGCCGATACCAATCTGATTATTGAAGTCGAAGACGACTAT
>CANRHG010000006.1 GCA_947630385.1 uncultured Eubacteriaceae bacterium | reverse complement strand
CCATTGTCTAAAGAAAGTCGAATAAATATTACTATAGACGTTCTAAGTTAGCAGTGAAAAACCCATAATTTGAAGAAGAAAACGAGGATTTTTACGATGAATTAAAGTTTATTCAGATTATCTAAAAACTTAGATGAAAATTATGATAAAAATTGTAATTAAAATTTAGGGAATAGGCTACGGAACCTGTGAAGCTTTAATTAACGACACAATTTGAAATTTTATACCGGTTAAGAAGATTAGCTTCTCTTACTAAGAAGGAAGATATGATGATACTTCCCAAGATCAACAGTTAAGATTACTGAAACCATCTTATTAACTGCTTCAGTTTGTTCGCTGTCTGTGCTAATTGTCTTTTTAGTTAGTTTTTAATAATAAAAAAGAGATAGACGTTTTAAAACATCCATCTCGATTATAGTCAGATAATTCGGCTCGTTAACTCATAATGAGTAAAAGCCTAATCCAGAGAGTTTAATAAATTATTGAACTGAATCTAATTTAGTAACGTCATCTTGAATTTGTTGTCTTAAGTCTGCTACTTTATCAGAAACCATCGTCTTTACATCATCTGAAAGATCGCTTCCCGCATCATTTAAGGCTTGGTCGACGTCATCTAAAGATTCCAACAGTTTCGTCGAATCTTCTTTTAAACCTGGAACTTCGGCCGCTGTAGCTGCATTTACTTCTTCGTTGTAGTCAGTAACCGCACCTTCTGCCATTCCTAATAAAGATTCAACAACGGCATCAGCAGCTCCTTCTTTTGAACAGGCAACGATCATAGAAGACATCGCAACCAATAGCAACATTGCAATAAGGGCATAAGAAACTTTCTTCAAATCCTTTCTCCTTATACTTTTATTATTTATCTCAACAAATATTTGTAATAAATTTTTTTACAAATATCTGATTAAGATCAAAATTTAACCAGAACTCAGAAAGTCGAGAGTTTTTCGCGACTTTATTCTTCGATGTCTACGGTCCAGTTATACTTATCTTCCTTTTTCCCCCACTGTATACCCGTGAGTTCATCGTAGAGTTTTTGAGTTAATTCTCCGATTTTTCCGTCGTTTACGGTGATCTTTTCATCTTTATAAGTCAATGATTTTACAGGGGAAACAACGGCTGCCGTTCCGGTTCCAAATATTTCTTCAAGCTCTCCGGTTTTCCCGTATTCCATCAAATCTTCGATCGCAATTTTTTCTTCGTGAACGGGAATCCCCCAGTCTTTTAGAATGTGAATGATCGAGTCGCGCGTAACGCCTGGTAGAACGGTTCCTTCGGTCGGTGCGGTGTAAACTTCACCGTTAATAACAAACATGATGTTCATGCTACCGACTTCTTCTACGTACTTTCTTTCTTTCCCATCTAACCATAGAACCTGGGTAAAGCCTTTTTCTTCAGCTTCTTTCTGGGCCAGCGCCGAAGCCGCGTAATTTCCTCCACATTTTGTAAAGCCGGTCCCACCTTCAACGGCACGGACGTAATTTTCTTCGACGATGATATCGACCGGATCTATACCGTTTTCATAATAGGCTCCAACCGGAGACAAAATGATCGCAAATAGGAAATGATCGCTGACGTGAAGACCGAGCATTCCTTCGTTTGTAAACATGAAAGGACGGATGTAAAGCGACGTGTCTTTTTCACTCGGGACCCAGTCCTTATCAACTTTTACAACTTCTTTTATTGCTTCAATAAACATGTCTTCGGGCATTTCCGGCATACAAAGCCTGCGGTTGGAATTGATCATCCGCGTAGCGTTCATATCGGGACGGAAAAGTTGTATTTTTCCGTCTTCGGTACGGTAAGCTTTTAAGCCTTCAAACGTTTCTTGGGCATAATGAAGCGCGACGGCGTTTGGTTCGATTTCTAAAGGTGCGTAAGGGACGATCCTTGGATTGTTCCATCCCCCTTTATCGCCATCGTAATTGATCAAAAACATATGATCCGTCATGTAATTTCCAAAACCTAGATTTTTTTCATCCGGTTTTTCTTTTGGATTGGTCGTTTTTTCTAGCTTTATATCCATACTTACCTCACAAAATTAAAATCTTTTAAATTATCATACACCAAAACATCATCTTCGTTACGGTGTGACCATACTAAATATGCCTTATCTAAAGTTATTGGCTCAGGCAGCGTTACGGAGGTCGGAATTTCTCCTCTAAATTTTCTTGCCAGCGTAATATGAGCCCGGAATTTTTTTCGGTCCCCTTCAATTCCAAACGGATCAAGTTCTTTTGGAATTAGACCGGCAAGAGTCTCTAAATCTTTGTTTTCTTTTATTCCAAGCCATAAGACCGATCCACCTTTTGAGCGAAAGGTCCCTAGACGATCAAATTCAAGGGTAATTGGTCGGCCGATCTGTTCTTTATATAATAGACAGGCGTTTTTAAGAGCTTCTTCGCAGTCTTCAAGCCGATCGGTCATTCCGATAAAAAACAACGTTAAATGAAAGTTCTCTACAGGGGTTACAAATCTGGCTTTCGGATCTTCCTTCATCAAGCTTTTTTGAAGTATATCGATTTCATTTATGGTATTTTTAGGAAATCTTAGCGCTGTAAATAATCTTTTTTTCATGTCGCAAAAGTTTTATACTTAAAATAATCAGCTGTCCCCTATCCTAAAGTAAGTGGGTTTGCACCAGCCCAGTTATACGGGCAGTTAATGTAGACAAGCTACCGCAGGTTAACCTGCGAACTTTGACCCTGTCGGAAAACCTGCGTGGGGATCATCGTTGGGTGGTTATAACACCCTTTACGGGAAGGATAGGCTCGCCCGCTACTATACCAGGGACTTAAACTTCCTATACAGTATAGTTTAATATTTTGAAATGCTTAAGATTCTACGCCAAGAGTGTTGATCCCGGCAACTGTATCTTAACTTTTAAAGATCTAAAGGGTGCCTTGAGCGCAGAAATATCTGCACAACGGTTTTCCTATGGTCGATTATAAGAGAAATATTCAAGTTTAGCAAAAGGAGGATGGCGCTCATCCCATCATAGAAGAAGTGGGTTTGCGTCGAAAATATTTTTGAAAGTTCCACCTGTTGAATTAAATAAAATCTATCCTTTAGAAATAACCGATATTACTTCAAGCGGCGAAGGTGTAGCCCACTATAAGAACTTTACGGTTTTTGTAGATGATACCGTCCCAGGAGATGAAGTAAACGTTAAAATCGATAAAATAAAACCGAATTACGCTTCAGCCCACGTAACGGAACTTATAAAAGCTTCCGACCAAAGGAAAGAAGAACCTTTTTGCCCTTATCAAGAGCAATGTGGGGGTTGCTCCTATAGTCTACTTAATTATAATTCTCAGCTTAAGCAAAAACAAAAACAAATTAACGACGCCTTTGAAAAAATAGGTGGATTAGACGAAATTGAGGTTTTACCGGTTCTTCCATCAAAAGAATTGGCTTACCGGAATAAAGCCCAATATCAGGTCCGACCGGAAGGGATCGGTTTTTTTAAGAAAGGCTCACATGAACTCATACCAATTTCTAACTGCCTGCTGCAATCGGAAAAAAGCAATGAGATCTTAAATGACGTCCTTAATTTTTTAAACGCCTTTAACTTGGATCCTTATAATGAAGAAACGCACGATGGGCTAGTCCGTGGCGTTCTCATCCGGACCAACAATGAAGGAAAGGCCAGTCTTACTTTTATTTTTAATTCCAATGACTTTTTATATAAAAGAGAACTCGTTTCTTATTTCGAAGATGATCCAGATATCACCGGGATTTATCTAAATTACAATACGAAAAAAGGCAACACGATCTTAGGAAACGAAACGGAAGAACTTTATAAAACCGAAGATTTAACCGAAAAACTTTGGGATAAACTTTACCGGATCTCTCCAACGGCTTTCTTTCAGGTCAACACCGACCAGGCAAAGGTCCTATACGATACCGTAAAAGAATTTGCCGATCTTAAAGCCGACGATACTATTTTAGATTTATATTGTGGAACGGGCTCCATCGGGATTTACCTTGCCGGGCCCGAAAATGAACTTACTGGCGTTGAAATCAATAGTAAAGCAATTAACGATGCTATATACAATGCTTCTTTAAACAAAATAAGAAATTATGAATACTTTGTAGGTAAAGTTGAAGATTTAACGGATGAGCTCAATCACAATTACGACTTAGTGATCGTAGACCCACCACGAAAGGGCTTAGATAAAAAACTTATAAAGTTCTTACTTGAAAAGAACTTTCCAAAAATTATTTACGTTTCTTGTAATCCCGCGACTTTAGCCCGGGATTTAAAAGATTTGACGAAAGAATATAAAATCGGGAAAGTCCAACCCGTGGATCTGTTTCCCCAAACTGGTCACGTCGAAACGGTAGTTTTGTTGACAAAGAAAGATTTAGATTAATTCTTTTAAAAGTTAGGTAATAATTTTGAATAAAGATCCTTTTGAAGAATGCATTATAGAAAGCGAACCGGAAAAATTTGAAAAAGCTTACGCTTGGAAAACGGCTATCGGCCTTCAAGCGGTTGACGGACTTAAAACTTCTAACTGCTTGTTACAAACTGCTATCCGTAACGTAGAAGGCGAAATCACAATTGATGAAGCCAATACACTACTGGAAGCTTATTATGCGGAAAACCCTACCCATAGTAGTTCGGATAGAACCGAAGAAGCGGATAAGGTGGCTGGACGGATTACAGCACTACTCTCAGAGCGAGCCTTTACTTTCTCTTCAAATGAATATTTATCCATTCATAAAACCTTATTTGATGGGATTTATCCCCATGCGGGGAAAATGAGAAACTACAATATAACAAAACGTGAATGGGTTTTAGACGGAGCAAGCGTACTTTATGGAAGCGCACCCCTACTACGGGAAACACTTGAATACGATCTCTCACAAGAGAGAAGTTTTTCGTATAAAGGTCTTACCTTGGATGAGATAATTCATCACTTAGCTGAGTTCGTTTCAAGATTGTGGCAAATTCACGTTTTTAGCGAAGGAAATACCAGAACAACTGCCGTTTTCTTTATAAAATATCTTCGCTCGCTCGATTTTAACGTCATAAACGACACTTTTGAAGAAAATTCTTGGTATTTTCGAAATTCTTTGGTCAGAGCCAATTATAACGATTTAAACACAGGGATTTATAAAACTACACAGTTTTTGGAATTATTCTTACGAAATTTTCTTTTAAATGAAAACTACGTTCTGAAAAACCGTACGATGCGTATCAAAGGTTTATAAATAATTCCGAAAAACCGAACATTCAAACAACAAAAGTGAACGTTGGCGGGAAAAAAGCGAACGTTCAAAAAAATTTAAATTAAAATTCTGAAATTACGTACAAGCTTCCCAGAACTTTAAAAAAAGGGAAAAATTCAGAAATTATAAAACAAATCCCTTAATTAGTAAAAGAAAAGTACCGGTTTTGTGAAGAAACCGAACTAATTTGTAAAATTTAGATTTTTAAAACTATTATAATGGGAATCACAACAAAATTTACGACCGCTATCCATACTTTATTAGTAATTTATTTCTTTAGCGATAAAAAACGGGTCACTTCAAATTTTATAGCTGAAAGCGTAAACACCAATCCGGTAGTTATTCGTAGAATTCTGTCTCAACTAAAAAAAGCAGGACTTATAACCGTTTTATCCGGAAAAAACGGATCAAAGCTTTCAAAAGATCCTAATTTCATAACTTTACTTGATGTTTTTAAGGCGGTTGAAAGCGTAGACAATTTATTTAACATCCACGAAAATTCTAATCCACTTTGTCCGGTTGGAAAAAATATTCATGATATCTTGGATGTTCATCTTAAAACTACACAGAGGTGTCTGGAAAATTCTTTAGAAGAAGTTACGCTAAACGATTTAATAGAAGAAATAAACGAAAAAGAAAATTTACTGTAACTGTTGTAATTACACTAATCTTTTGATATCTTTATTGTAACAAGTTCAGTTACATATATGGAGGTAGCGATTTGAAAAATTACGAAAAAGTTCACGTAGACAAGGAACCAAGGACCGAACTGCACGATAAACTTAATTTAACGGGAGCCGAAATTTCGGTTAACAACCTACCTGCAGGAGCTGGAATTCCTTTTGTCCATGCCCACAAAAACAACGAAGAAATTTACATTATATTAAGTGGGAACGGTACAATGACGGTCGACGAAGAAACTTTTGATCTAAGCCCACTTGATTTTGTCCGCGTATCCCCTGCCGGTAAAAGGCAGATCAAAGCTTCTGAAAACGAACCGCTAGAATATATTTGCATTCAAACAAAAGAAAACTCCCTTGGCGGCTATACCCAGGACGACGCGATCATGATCGAATAAATCTAAATTTTTTCTATAAACCTTCTTTTTAAGTTTTTAATTGTGATATAATAAGCAAAGCCCACTATGCTTGTATTAATGTAGTTTCCCATACACTATTATCTCTTTTAAGCGGTGGGCAATTTTATTTCTCCGTTTAATTTAGTTGGCTAAATTTCCGAAAATTCTAATACTTTCTCTTCTTCGAATAACTACCGATTTTCCATAAACGTTTCTAAAATATTCCAGTTGAGTTAGTTCAGTCGAATGATTTCTTGTTCCAGTTTTATCCCGTTGCTTTTTATGAAATTTAGCGTCTCAAGAATCGTTTTATTTTTTACTTCGTCTTGAGATAAGCGGTCGATTAATTTTTGAAGCCGGGTTTGATCGTTTTTTGTCAATGTCTTACAGAATTTACGGTACTTGATCAACTCTTCTATTCCCATCTTGTAGGGCTTAAAGTCGATTCCCGTTTTTTCAACAAGATTTAGAAATATTAAAAAGCCACCGACGTCAATATCTCCAAAATGGTAGTAATTGGCCTTTGGAAAACTTTTATAAATCCGCTTTAATAATTCGCTTCTGTTTTTATTGGGAAAGCCTCCAAGATAAATGACGAGCGTTTTAGCTAAATCTACTCTCGTAAATGTTGTTAAGTTCTCAACCGTCAAAACGGTTTTGACCGGATGATCAATACTAAATTTAAGGTTTTCGATATCTTCCCCACAAACCGCTAAACCCTGTTTTAATTTGGAAAGATCGTAAAAAGACTGACCGATCTGTAAGTTCGTGTCTCCTTTAAAATAGACGTAGTTTGGGTTTTGAAAAACGAAAAACTCTTCTAATAAAGCATTTTGATCTAAATCCTCGTACTGCGAATTAAACTGGCGTAAAATCTTAGTAACCCGCGGTACGAGTTTTTCAAAGCGCTTCGAATCCCCAAAATTTTGAATAGAGAATTCCCGGATATAATAGTTTTTATCATTTCTTTCGAGAGCGCTTAGTCCGATCATCAAATCTTCAAAATCTTTTAAATTGGATAAATCGGCGAAGGCTTTGATGGATTTTCCTTCTAAAATACGTCCCTTAATGTAATCCAAAAAAGCTAAACTGACGGTAAGACCGGTACAATCTTTCTCAAAAGCGTCTATTTTTTGAAGAAATTCTCGCTCTTTTTTATCTTTTGGTTTTCGATTTAAATAAACGTAGATCTCATCTAAACGGTCTAAGTTTAAGGTAACTTTAGAAATAATGTGGTCGACTTTTCTTTGTTGCCAAGTAATTGCCAAAAATCCCTTTTTTTCTGCAGCCTTAAGATCGTCGTTAATGGCCAAATAGTCCATTGAGCTTTCATTTACGTACTGCGGCAATGACTTTTTAAGATACAGGGAAAAACTTTGGTTTCTGGTATTTTTGTGGTAAAAGAGATTGCTCCGTTCGTATTTGTCTAAAAGTTTATTTAAAACGATTTTGTCCCAACTTTTCAATTAACTGGCTTTTTCAAGATTTAAGTTTTCGTTGCTGTATTCGTGAACTAAATTTATCTTACCGTAATTTGCGATAATATTTATCTGGTCCATATAAGGCGCGATATATTGGATCTTATCGGGTGGAGCCGAGATGATGACCTGTAAGGGTAACTGCTTAAAAAATCTCAAAACGCCGTTTATGCGTTCATCGTCCATATTATTAAAAGCTTCATCAAAAATGATAATTCCGGCGGATTCGTCGCTGATGCTGTTGCCGTAAAGTTGAACAAAAGAAGCCGCAATGGCTACATAGAAAGGCGTCTGCGTTTCCCCTCCACTTTTTTCTTTACAAACTTTTGAATATAGGGACTTGTTTCCCTCACTGTCCGTGATCTCGATATCAAAACTTAAGTAATTGCGGTAATCGGTCAGAGTCCCCGCTTCAAAATCGCTATCCTCTTTTATCGCGTCGAAGAGTTCTTTTATCTCTTCTTTATGGCGGTCATAAAAAGAGCCAGTGAAAACGCTTATACCGACGTTGTTTGGGTCCATTATCAAACGGTAAAACACTTCATGGTCGGCGTTCGGCTTACAGATGAAGCGGTACGTTTCAGCGTTGAAGTCTACATTCTTTAAAGCCCGGTTGAGTTCTTTAAATTCGTTCTGGGCTTGGTGGATATTTTCCTGTAGTTTTGACAAGAACTGTTCCCTAAATTCGACTTCGGCATTTTCCCTAGCCAGTTGTACTTTATCTTCGTACTCGACCAGTTCACTGGACTTAAGTTTTTGATAGTGCTCGTTAAAGATCTCGTAACCTTCCATCGTAACGGGCGCTCCAAACTGATGGTTTGAACGGAACTCCGCCATCAAAGCAAAGAGCTTTTCTTTATCCCGTTCGATTTCGTTTGAATATCTCTTTTTATACGTTTGATAGTTTCCGATAAACTCGTTATAGCTCTTTTTCCTAAGTTTCTTTTCGTATTCTTTTAACCAAGGAGCCGTATCGCCTTCATAGGCGCTTAAGATCTCTTGGACCTGTTCTTTTAGATCTTCGGTCTGATCGTTGCAAACGGACAACTCTTGGGCTTTGGTTTGTTCCTGTTGATCGAGTCTCCCCTTTTCCCGGTCGCACTTACGGACCTCATTTCGTAAATCGCTTAACTTTTCTTCGAGTAAATCGATTTGGTGGCCTTTTTGTATGATCGTCTTGTTTTTTTCAAGCTTTTTGATCTCTTCTTTGATCTCTTTGATTTCTAAAGAGAGCTGATTGTAGGACTTAAGATCGTCTAAGTTGTGAAGCAAGTACGTCTCGTGCGAAGTATCCGTTACCGCCCGTAGCTTCTTGATCTCGTCGAGCCTACTTGTTAATTCCTTGATCGATTTATTTAAACGCTTTAACTCGCTTTCCCGTTCTTTTAGCTGCAGACGGTAAGACTTTTGACCGATCCAGGGAATTTTAAAGATATCCGGTTTGATGGCGCTGGCGACGTGGTTTTGATATTTTAGGCACTCACGCGTGATTGAAGCGTTGTATTTTTTAAGGTCGTCTTTATTTTCGCATAAACGAACGCGGCCCAAGACCATATTTACATACCGTTGTAGGTATGGATTTTTTGTCGATACCACACTCGCAAGCGAGTTTTCCGGTGTATTGGCGTAGGAATCCAGTTTTTCCGCGTTGATCAGACCGACACCGTAGATCTTCTTTTTTGACCGGAGTTTATCGTAAACGGCAAGACTATAATCGTAGTCCTCCGGATCTACTAAAATGTAAAAACGTTGGGTATTTAAATATCCTTCTACGGCGTTTCGCCAACTTTCGTCCGTAATTTCCAGTCCTTCACAAAGAATGGTGGGTTCTTTATCCTTCTCTAGAAGGTCAAACATGTTTTTAAGGTTGTTGTATAAAATTTCGGTATTTTTCGGATACGATCTTTGATTGTTTTTTAACAGCTCGATTTCCTTGACGAGTTCGTCTTTTTCCTTTTGAAGCTCGTTTAGATCCCCATCGAGTTTTACGTATTCGGCCAGCAGCTTCTGATCGATCTCGGTTTTATGGTTGATCACGTCCTGGATCAAAACTTTGGCCTGGACGAAATCGTCGACGGTCAATAGATTATCAAGTAGACCACCGAATGGTTCGGTCAGGTTTTTATCTAAGAGCCCTTTTTCCTTACTTAGTAATTTACGGGCTTGTTTTGCCTCGCTTTTAAGGACGTTAACTTTGGATTCGAACAACGTAAGGTTAGACTGGTGATCTTCCAGTTTTTCTTTTAAGTTAAATAACGTACGGTATTCTTCGTTGTTAGCCAGCTCAATTTGAAGATCGTTAATCTCTTTTTGTGTATTTCTGAGTTTTCGGTTTAAACGCAGGCTTTCTTCATCGTTCGTCTTTATTTTCTCTTTGATCAGCTTAAGTTCTTTGGTCAGGCTCTCGACCGCTTCCAAATTCCGGTCGAGTTCCGCTTGGGCTATAAAGTAGTCGAACTTATAGCCGTTGTTCTGCTTTAGAACGACCTCGTCGTGGATTTTGTTGATCGCTTCAAGTTCGGTTAGCTTACGTTTGGTCCGCTCCAAAAGCTCGAGGAGTTCTTGATAACTTTGAACGTAGTCCCTAAGGTCGTCGATGTTGATGTCTTTTTCGTCTAAGACGTAGCTGTAGACAAAATCCTTGATGTCGTCGATGGGTTGGAAAGCCACAGCTTTTGGAATGAGGTCAAAAAAGCGTTGTTCGATTCGCCCCAAACGGTTGGTAAAAGCCGCCCGAGCTTCCCTTTGGGTCATAAACCAGTTGGACTTCGGGATATTGTTTTCTTTTCGAAATTCTTTTAGGGAAAGCGGTTTGGTCTCATCCGAAAATTTTATGTCTTCAAGTCTTTTGTCGTTGATAAGATAGCGGCAGGTATTTTCCTGAGTTTCGGAAAGGGAATCGATGACGGCTCCGAGAACAAAATACTTGTCGCGTTCTTCTTCGTAAAATTCCAAAGCGATGTGGGACGTGATTGAGCCCTGGCGCTCGTAAGCCGCGTTTTCCCTACCGGTTTTACATCTGACGTACGTCGTCACCTTTCGTTTCCCGTTAAGGTGGGCGGCCGAGTTAAAGTTGTTGCTCGAAGCCAGCAGGACGTACATCATCGCGTCTAGGAGCGTGGTTTTTCCGGACCCGTTCTCACCCGATAAAAGCGTCGTAGACCCCATCGCGATGGGATCGGGATTTTCAAACCGGTGCCAGTTGATTAATTTTAAATTCGTTAAGGTTTTCAATTCTCTTCTTCTAGCAAACTTTTTGTTCGAAATTTATCAAGATTTTCGTGGACTTCTTTTATATTCTGCAACGGAACTGCCATAAGGATCGTATCGTATACCAAGATCGGGGTTTCTTCAAGTGAAAGATCGAAAGCGGTATCAAACTCACTCCGCCCGTAATTGATGATATTAAAGCGCCGAAACGTGGCCAGCGCGTTACTGAGTTCGGTCTTTGTGATGTTCTTCCCGTTGCGTACCGTCATATAATGATCCTGGATCTCGGCTGGCGTGATGACGACGTCCTTTGTAAGGGACAATTCCCGCTTTTTTTCTTCGTAGAGGATTCGAATGATCAGTAAGATGATCGTCTCGTTGAGGTTAAAAAGTTTCCGGTTAAGCCCCTGTGTATTTATAAGGTGAAAAACGCCAAATTCATCGCTTTCATCGAGCTGGAAGCCCGTATACGAGAAATACTCGTTGAAGAGTTTTTTGTGGCGCTGGAGAAAATTATAATCTTTACGGTTGTTGCGCTTTGAGACAAAACACTGGGATAAGAGCTTATTTACGAGTCTGGTAAACTCCTTTTTATCCACCTCTCTAAGGTCTTCAAAATCGCTAGAGAACATTTTTATTCACCTTACAATCTTTAAACTTAAAACCGTTGACAATGCTATAGTCGTCGCCAACTTCCGAAAGGGAATAAGCCATTTTCTTTCGAACGCTGTACAGGCGGATGTAAATAAGCTTTATAAAATCTTCGACCGTTTTTAGGGGAAATTCACTAAAGCGCATCTGGTCTTTCGAACCGAGGACGCTTAAGACGTACTCGTTGATCTTAGCCTGGGTCAGCTGATTTTTGACCTTTTCTAAAAGTCGATTTTCCCTGTGTAGGACGGTCTCCTCGTCAAGTTCGGTAAAGGTGAAGGCGCTCGGATTAAACTTCTTACTCGTAGTCGGTATCTGATACATCGATTTATCGTCCGGATAAAGGCTCGAGTAAATGAGGATCATCTTTTCGAGATAATCCAGTTCATAGATCTTTTTGGTGTCGAGATTATTATCGTTGATCAGTTCGTTTATGTACGATAAAATATCCCGAAGTTGACCCTGGACGTCTCCCGTATCGGCCATTAACAATTTCGAACGGTTAATCGCCGACTGGACATAGCTGCTGTTTTTATGATCGATCTCGAAAATAATATCGTCGAGGTTCTTCAGCTTGTCTATTATAAAGTAGAGATAATCCTTGGTAAGCTCCTCGGCCTCTTCTTCGCTGATCTCGAGGCGTTCTTGAAATCCCCTCTTGGCCCGGTTCAGGTATCTGGTATTGTTGCGTTTTTTACTTAAGATCTCAATAATGACCGGTCGGACTTTAGAAATGTTTTCGGATGTTTTTAAGCGGTGATAAGCTTTGTTGATGATGTTTTCGCCATAGTCGTTTAAGAGCACTTCCATAAGCTCTTTGGTCGACTTGTACTTCGAAAGCTCATCGATGTACTTTTTTATGTTCGCGTTGAGCGCCTGAAGTTCCGTCACAAGTAGGCGGGTTTCTTCAAACATCTCTTCGAGGACGATATCCGGATCCTGCTTGGCTTCGACCGTAGCAAGTGAATATATCTTTATGATCCGTCCGGAATACTCAACCTCTTTACCTTCCTCGATCTCTTTGATGACCTGGAAAATCCGTATGGCCGGTTCGGTAAAATTGATAAACTGGACGTAGCTCTTGTTGGTTTCCGTCTCGATCCACCCGTATTCCTGAAGATGCCTCAAGACGTTACTGGCTTTATCGGTAGCCGATTTTCCCAATACTTCGTTCGCGTCGACCGAACCGATGAGCTCCAAAGCAAAGGGGTTTTGAAAATATTCCTTTAATTCTTCCATTAGAATCGAGCGCTCGACGCTAAAGGTCATTCCGGCCCGTTCAAACAGGATTTTAATGCACTCCCAGTAAACGTCCCTGTAGGTCAGCGCCAAGGGCTTAAAAAAGTTTTCTGAAATATATTTAAACATCGTTTTTCAAATTTCTAAAACAATTCAGTTTTATCTTAATACAAAACGAAATTAAATTTTATCGCATATTTAAAATTCTTACTAAACTTAGCAATTTATTCACTTTACGACCGAGTCGGCTTTGATCTTAAAAATTGGACAAAAATTTTGATGAAGAAAAAAAGAAAATGTAATACCATAAGGTAAAGATTTATAGGGAGTGAGGATCAAGGATGGAAACGATTTACGAATTTAAAGTTAGTGAGATCGGAACACTCGCGCCGGCTTTGCTCGAAGAAGGCGTCTTTATCATTTTTGAAGAGCGTTCCTTTATTTCATTTTTGGCTTTCGGTTTTATCCACGAAAAAGCAGAACTAAAGAAAGAAGTAAAAGTAGGCGACGTTCTTGAGGTCAACGGAGAGCAGTTTCCGATCACGCACATTGGCGAATGGGTCAACCACAACCTTAAAGAAACGGGTCACACCACTTTTGAACTTTCCTGGGCCGTCGAAGAAAATTTCGGCAATCAAGTCATCTGCGAAGGGAAAGCCTATCCGAAAATAAAAATCGGCGATACGGTTCGAATCCTACATTGATTTTAAGCGCTCTAGGACCTCCGTGTCGGCCGGACAAAACTTAAACCGGTCAAGCTCGTCTTTACTCACCCAACGGTAGTCTTCGTGTTCGAGCAACCGTACCGGTCCGGCTAACAGTTTAGACTCAATCACAACCAGGCGGATCTTGATATCCGGATAATCGTGATCCACCTGCATAAAAATCTTACCTGGAGAGACGTCTACGCCCAGCTCTTCCCTACACTCACGTACAAGAGCTTCACTTAGACTCTCTCCTTTTTCGACTTTACCGCCGACAAACTCCCAAAGAAGACCTCTTTTTTTATTTTTCGGTCTTTGACAGATAAGAATTCTATCTTTCTCATCTTTTATTAACGCGGCTACGACCGTTTTTCTCATAAAAACTCCAATATTTTTTTGTGTTCGTCGACGAGCTGTTCAAAGGTAAAATTAGCGCGGTTCGCCCCACTCGTCGACGGAAGATAGATATCTTTTATTCCAGTTTCAGCCATCGCGTTTTGCCTGTAAAGTTTTGAGGCGAGTCTTCCCGACGTAAAGATCTGTTTAATCTGGGTTTTACTTATGGCCCGCGCGATGTCGTTGATCTGTATATCTTTTATGCTTGAATCCTTCGCCCCGTCGATCGAACAGGCGTGGATCATGTTCCAAAGGGCGATTTTTCTCTGTCTTAGAAAATCTTTGCGTTGCTCGATCGTTTCCGGGACGCCCTCGTCAAAAACGCTGGCCATCACTTTCCAAAAACGGTTGGAAGGGTGGGCGTAATAAAAGCCGCTTTCCCTGGCTTTCGGGGCCGGGAAAGTTCCTAAGATCAAGACTTTTGCTTCCGGGTAGATAAAAGGTTTTATAGGGTCGATTTGTAAACTCATCCAAAGATCGTATTTAAGAAAGTCGTAATAATGCCGATCCCGCCGGCAATATTTCCGATGGAACAGCCGATGTTGGTAAAGACCACGACGAGTAGGACGCGGGTGACTTTATTTTTCCAAAACCCTTTAATACTCGTGACGTCCGTAGCCAGACTTTCAAAATCGATGACCTTCGGCTTTCGAAAGTACGCTTCAGCCAGGCCCGAAAACCAACCGCTGGCTAAGACCGGGGAGATCGCGCCCAAAGGGGAGCAGACGATCGCTACGATAATTGCCGGAATACTCGCGCCCCCGACGGCCGCCCCGATACCGGCCCCGAGCATGACTAAGATCAGCCAGTTTCTGGTTTGTTCAATACCGGCGTTTACGTCTAAAGAGAACGTACAGGCGATCAAAACGGCGAACAAAACTAGAATCGACCAGCCGACGATCGTACCGACCTTGGATTTCTTTCCGACCGACTCTAGCGCTTTTTTGTCGTGTTCTTTGTGTAACTCTTCTTTAACGCCCGGGATGTGGGCCGCGCCTAAAACCGCGATCACCTTATTTCCCGGAGCGGTTTTTATGTTTTCCGCGAGGTACTCGTTTCTCTCGTCAAGCAGCGCCGTCTTTACCCCGGTGAAATTCTCGCCCAACTCGTTGATCGAAGCCATAAGCATGTCTTCTTGCTTGAGTTTTTCGAGTTCTTCTTCGGTGATCTCTTCGTTGTCAAAAATACTAAAGATAACCGAAGTGATCAGTTTGCTCTTTTCCCAAAAACTGCACTGGCGCCAGATCCGTTTAAACGTCGTCTGAATATCCCGGTCCGCCAAAACCAGATCGGCTCCACATTCCTTTGCGCTCGAAACGGCCTGGATCATTTCCTGTCCGGACTGGATCCCAAACTGGTCGGCCATTTTTCGCTGATAAGAAGACAGGATCAGGTTGACTAAAAATAGGCTCGATTTTCCGTCTTTGATGATCTTAATAATATCGGTATCCTGATAGCCTTTTTTGTTTTCCATCGTCTGGTACCGGTTCTCGTCGAGCTCGATGCAGACGGAATCCGGCTTTTCGTTTTCGATGGTTTCTTTGACGAGTTCCACGCTCTTGGGGGAAACGTGAGCGGTTCCGATTAAAATTATCTCTTTATCGCCGATAAAAAGTTTATCAACGTTTTGTTCCAAATTTAATTACCTTCTATTTTTTTAATTAACTTTAAGTAGTCCTTTGTACTTAGTCCTATAAAATATTTTTTAGCGGTTTTTCCGTAGTGGTATAATTCCTCAATCGTTTTATTTTTACATAAAACTTCAAAATCTCCAACCTCTGACTCGGAAAAAAAGTCGCCGTAAAAACGGATGTCTAAGATCCTGTCCTTTTCCTTCTTAAAAAAAGCGAAGATCTCCCCCGCTTTACTTACGAACTTTATTTTTTTGTACCCTTTCGGCCTACGACCAAAGTTCCAGGCCTCACTTTCGTACTTTTCTTTTACTAAGGGTTTTGCTTTACTTAAAAACTTTTCTGGAAAAATTTTCTTTACCGGTCTACCGTCTTTAAAAGAATTTAGGAGCACCGCTTTAAACTCCGACATACTTAACCCAGGGAGGTAGTCTTTTATATTTGTTACTCTCGAGGATACGGAGGCGATGTGGCGTTTGCTGAGTTTTGTACCCGAGACGTTCAAGTACCTTGGCATTTTTGAAAGGTCGCTGTCAAAGAGGATCGTCCCGTGATAAAGGATCTTACCTTTTTTCTGGTATACGGCCGTTCCCGAAAATTTCTTACCTTCGAGAATCAAGTCGTTTCGCCCGGATTTCTGGGCTGGAGCTCCCAAAGATTTGAGCGCAGTGATTACGGGGTCGTAAAAGTCGAAATTCCCGTTTGTCGTGATATAACTGAAATTTAAATTTCCAAGATCGTGATAGACCGCCCCGCCTCCGGAATTTCTTCTTACGACCTGAACCTCATCCTTTTTTACTGTGTCAAAATTTATCTCATCATACGTGAACTGATTTTTACCGATAATGACCGCGTTCTCGTTTTGCCAAAACATCAAGAGGTCTTCATCGAATTCGCAATCAAAGAGGACCTCTTCTAAGGCTAAGTTTACCCGCGCGTCAACGCAAAAGGTATTGTCTAAAAAGTACATAAAAAAACTTCTCGTTTAAGAGAAGTTAGTTGGTTGAATCCCGGTAGACGATCTCATACGGCATGACGATGCGCTTATAATCCTGTTCGCCCTCATTTTCTATTCGTTTTATAAGCATTCGCGCGGCGATCGCGCCCAGGTCATACATGGGCATACTCACGGTCGTGAGCGTCGGTGAAAGCCACTTTGACTGCCAATTGTCGTTAAATCCCGTGACGGCGACCTCATCGGGAACCTTTTTTCCGGCTTCTTCCAAGGCTTTGAGCGCTCCGAGGGCCATCTGGTCGTTCATGGTCACGATCAGGTCGATGTCTTTGCCCTCGTCCAAGAGTTCCTTCGTCAGATTGTAGCCGCCGTTTACGTCAATTCTTCCTGATTTGATCAGCTCGTCGTCGATCTTTATGCCTTTGTCCTCAATGGCTTTTAAAACACCATTGAGGCGGGCGGAGGAAACCTGCCCGTTTTCCGAGTCCGAAAGAACCGCGATGTTTTTGTGGCCCTTGTCGATGAGCTCCGAAACCAGTTCCCTGGCCGCGCCCTCGTTGTCGACGATCACAGCACTTAAATTGCCGTCGGTATCTTCAATTCCGCCTAAAACGACATCACAGGGGACGTCGTTTAGGAGATCTTTCATTTCCTCGCTTATATCTTTTCCAATATATATGATCCCGTCGCACTGCTTTTCCATCAGCGTGTTAAGGGACTCTTGTTCTCGATCGTTTATTAAGTCGGTATCGCTTAAAATAATGTTGTATTTATAGATCGAACTCGCGTCTTCCGCTCCACGAACGATATCGGTATATAAAGGATTGGCAATGTCCGGAATCATGATCCCTAACGTGTTGGTCTTTTGAATTTTTAGACTCCTCGCTACCGCGTTAGGTCTGTAACCTGTTTTTTTAATGGCTTCCTGGACTCTCTTTTTCGTATCTTCATTTACTAATGGAACATTGTTTACTACCCTTGATACCGTCGCAACGGATACGTTTGCCTCTCTAGCTACATCATTGATTTTAACTTTCATGTCACCTCTTCTAGGTTATTTTAATTTTTCGATCGCTTCTTTGACGGCTTTGGGAATTTTGCGACATTTCTCTTCCGAAACCGCGCAAAGGGCTACCCTCAGGCCGTTCTTGAGAGCGATCAAAAAAATGTTATCGTCGTAAAGTAATTCCGCCACTTCTTTTGGCTTGTCGCAGGGAATGCTCATGAAAAAGCCGTCGTCGTAACTGCAGATGGGAAGGCCTACTTTTTCGGACTCTTCGACCAGCGCGTCCCCGCGTTTACGTAGCATGTCCCGGTTTTGGTTTTGTTCTTCTAAAAAACGGGCGTATTTTTCTTCGTCCGCGACGATGTCGGAGAGCGTCTTCATCGCGCCCCGCGTACCGTTCGACCAGGTCCCACGGTTGGAAAAGACGGCACTGGCCGCGAACTCGTCGGCGATCTCTTCGGTCGGCGCGGCACAGATCAGGGCACCGTTACGAAGCCCGTACATCGTATACCCTTTTGAAGCGCTAAACGCAAATAAAGGTAAAATATTTTCCGGTAAGTCGGCCAAAAGCGGCATGAAGTCGCGGGAACCTTCTTTGGCAAAATCGATGTAGGCGATGTCCACCAAAACGATGATGGGCTTGTCCGGATTTTCAAGCGCTTCTTTTTTCCAAAAATCGATCAGTTCTTTCCATTCGTCGAGATTTAGGCTAAAGCCGGTCGGATTGTGGGCCGGCGTATTTAAGATGGAAAGAATTCTTCCCTGCTTTTGATACAGTTTCTTAAACTCTTCTTCGTAGGACTCAAGGTTAAAGCGCCCTTCATCGTTGAAGAGTTTAAAGATGTGAAAGCCGCGCCGATTTTCCTGGGCGATCGTCTGGTAAGGCGCCCAGTGCCAGTCGGGAATTAAGATCTCATCGCCGTAGTTCGTATAATTGGCAACCGTGTGGCGGATGGCGCCCGTCCCTCCAGGCGTAGCCACAGCGCGGATGTGGGCCTTAGGCCGTTTATCCCTAAAGCAAGCGGTTTGTACGTTTTCCAGAAATTCGGGAAGTCCCCCAATATCGGCGTAATTTGATATTTCAGAATCTGGAAGTGCTTTTAACGTATTAAAAACTTCATCAAACGTCACCAAAGCTCCCTCATCGTCCATCAGAGCTCCGATTGTAGAATTGATTACATTTTCCGCGCCATATTTTTCGGTAGCCTCAGCCGCTTTTGCCGCGACGGCAAAAATTGGATCCGTACCGGCTTCCCGAACCGAATCTTCGATGACCATTCTCATTTTTCTACCTCCAGATCAAATATATTTTTCCCGAAACTATCGATCGCGACGTAAACCGGGAACTTCTCAACTTCGATCTCACGGACCGCTTCGGGCCCGAGATCTTCATAAAGTAATATTTTGTTAGCTTTTATTCTGTCCTGCAGCAGGGCACCACAGCCCCCGACGGTGATAAAATACACGCTGCCGTTTTCAATTATACTATTTACAACTTCTATACTTCTTTTACCTTTACCGATGGTACCGGCCAGACCCAGATCTAGCAGGGTCGGTGTATATTTATCCATACGGTGAGAGGTCGTCGGACCGGCCGAGCCGATCACCTGTCCGGGCGGCGTTGGGGTCGGTCCCATATAATAAATGAAATTATTTGCTAGTTCAATGGGGATTTTCTTCGGATCTTTACATAAGCGTTCGTGGGCCGCGTCGCGGGCCACGAGGAGTTTTCCGGAAAGTAGGACTTTGTCTGCAACGTGAAGGGATTTTAATTCGTCCTTATTCTTTAAGGGAAGATTTAAGTGTTTCATAAAACGATTTGCTTATGCCGGTCTACGTAACAACAGACGTTGACGGCTACGGGTAGACCCGCTATATGCGTCGGAGCCGGTAGGATGTTTAGTTCCATGACCGAAAGCGAGCCCCCAAGCCCCATCGGTCCGATTCCGGTATTATTTAGTTCTTTTAGGAGTTCTTCTTCTAGTTTCGCATAAAAGGGATCATTATTCTTATAATTTAGGGGTAGACTTAGGGCTTTTTTTGCGTTTATAGCGCAACTTTCAAAGTCCCCTCCGATCCCGACCCCCACGACCAGGGGCGCGCAACCGTTTGGGAGGGCTTCTTTAACACTGTCTATGATAAATTCTTTGACGCCTTCTACGCCGTCGGCCGGTTTTAGCATCGCGAGTTTGCTCGTATTTTCCGAGCCAAAACCTTTGGCAATCACGTCAATTTTAAGCCCGTCCCCTTCTACTAAACTTAAGTGTATGACCGCCGGCGTATTGTCTTTCGTATTCTCTCTTCTTAGCGGGTCGTCTACGACCGATTTTCTTAGGTAAGCTTCACCGTAAGCCTCTCTTACGGCTTCGTTGACCATGTCGTATAAAAAGGGGCCCTCGAGCCTCACGTCCTGACCCAGTTCGATAAAAATTATGGCCATTCCCGTATCCTGGCAGATCGGAAGAGCCTTTTTTTCGGCAATTTCAAAGTTCTCCAACATGTCCGTCAGGACTTCTTTAGCAAGGGGATTTTCTTCGGTTCTTAAAGACGCGGTCAACTTTTGTTTGATCTGTGGATCGGCGATTATGGCGATGTCTTTGAGCGCCTCTTTAAGAACTCTCTTTATGTGTTTCGTATCGATTGTTCGCATCTTTTGGCAAAAGCTTTTTCGGAGGATACTTCGTTAAGAGAAGGGAGTGAACACCGCAGTAGATGCCTCCGACGATTAAAATCAGATAAAACGTGATGATCCGCCAGGTGATGAGTGCGACCGAAGAAACGGTAGCGCCAAAGATCGTACCAAAGACGATCGCAAAGCCGATCTCGGCCCCACCCGCCGCTCCGGGCAGCGGAACAAAAGCGATCATCAAATAAAGCACGGACTGGATCAGAATGACCCGAAAGACCGACAGGGTAGAAAGTCCCAGGCCCCGGTAGATCAAATAGGTAATTAAATAGTAGACGAGTATGGCCAACAGGTTAAAAAGAAGAAGTCCGATCGTGATAAAAATATGATCTTTTAGACCTAAGATCGCGCTTTCGTATTCGTCGAGGAAATTTTGTACACGGCCGTACCACTTCTTTTCATCTTTAATAATGTGAAATTTAAGACCGGTTCGAACCAAAAAATTGAGCAGTACCTTGGCAAATTTTGGATTTAAAGCGATGACGATAATTAAGATGGAGCCGGCCAGGTTGATGGCCAGTCCGATATAGAGCATGATGCGCCCGAGGGGGATCCAGGTAAAAATCAGTTTTAGGTTGCTCAGGACCCCTATGATTCCGATCAAGGTCACCGAAATTTGATAGAGCGCGTATTTTTGAACGAGGACGGCCGTCCCAAAACCGGGAGACACGCCCGTGCTGACCATATCGATCAGTTGCAGTGGCTGCCCTCCCGAGGAACTGGGCGTGACCTGGTTGTAATACTGACCGATCATCATCAAGGTAAAGGCGTGACGGAAGCTTTCCTGCGGGTATTCAAAGCGGATCAAAACCAGAAGCATCCCCGCTTCCATGACCCAATATAAAACGAGCGTTAAGACCGCCGCGAGGATGTAGCCCCCCTTAGAATGTTTTAAAATGTTATAAAATTCCCGAAAATTGACTTGTTTGTAGATAAAATAGCAGGTGATACCGGCTACGAGAATAAATAAAATATAATTGTAATATTTTTTTAAAAAATCAATTATCTTTTTGGAATTCATTTTAGATCAAAATAATCGTGTTGGCGAAGCGCTTCGTACAAAGCGATATTTACGCTGTTGGCCAGATTAAGCGAGCGGCATTTTTCATGATCCCTCATCGGGATTCGAAAACGTCGGTCCGCGTATTTTTTATGGATTTCCTCGGGAAGTCCGGCCGTCTCTTTTCCGAACAGAAGATAGGCCCCATCGGGAACGTCCATCTCATCGAGGCGCCGGTCCGCTTTCGTGCTGAGTACAAAAATCTCGGCGTCTTTGTTTTTTTCTAAAAAATCATCGAAGTTGTCGTAAACCTTAAGCTTTAACAAGTCCCAGTAGTCGAGACCCGCTCTTTTTAAATATTTGTCGTCGAGCGAAAAACCCAAAGGCTTAATAAGGTGTAAGACCGAATCGGTCAAAACGCAACTCCGGGCGATATTTCCCGTATTAGAAGGAATATCGGGCTCGTATAATACTATGTTAATCAAAACGCTGTTTTCGGTAGTTCTATTTTAAAAGTGGTTCCTTTATTGAGCTCACTTTCTGTGATTATTTTTCCGTTGTAGTTTTCGACGATCGAACGGGCGATGTTGAGCCCCAAGCCAGATCCACCGGCTCCACGCTTTCGCGCGTTGTCGCACCGGTAAAACCGGTCAAAAATCTGCTCCATTTCTTCTTTTGCGATCCCAACGCCGGTATCGGTGATCGTAAAGACGACGTTTTTCTTATCCTGCGTCAGTTCCACGGTGATCTCCCCGCCATCGGGCGTGTATTTTATGGCGTTGTCGACAAAAATGCGAAAAAGCTGTACGAGCTTGTCCTGGTCGCCGTAAAAATTTATATTCTCATCGATGAAACTGATCAAATCGATGTCGTTGTCTTCGGCATTAGGCTCCATGAGCATGACCACTTCTTTAACGATGCTGCTCAAATCCTCGTTTTGGTCGTTGTAAAAGAGCTTTTGATTTTCCGCCTGGGCGATCCATAAAAGCTGCGTGATCAGATGGCTCATGTTGTCGGCTTCGAGCTCGATGTTGTCGATCCATTTTTTGTTCTCGCCGATGGTCTCGTTTTCTTTCATATTCAAGACTTCGAGTGAGGTCCGGACCACCGTAAGGGGCGAACGCAGTTCGTGGGACGCGTCCGCTATAAACTGCTTTTGGTCTTCAAAGCTTTTTTTGACCGGGATCAAAGCCCGGCCGGCTAAGATGTTGCTGATCGGAAGTAGGCAGATAAAGCCCAACAGCCCGATCGCGAGCAGGATCGTGACGACGTAGCTGATGATCGCGTTTTCCGTATACAGGTCCTGAAAGACTTGCAGGTAATACGTCTTTCCCAGTTTTTCAAATTTTGTCGTATAGACCCGGTAGCTTTGATCGTCGCTGTTTACGGAAGAAAAATAATTGTTGCGGCCCTCATCCAGCACGCCATAAGCCTGCTCGACGAGTCCGGGGCTATTTATCGACTGTTCGTCGACGCTTTTGTCTTTGTTCCACAAGATGTAGCCGTATCCCAGACGCTGATGAAAATCCGCGACCGGCCGGTTTGAGACTTCTTCCCCCTTTATGATTTCCTCGGCGGACTGTCTCAAATAATTCTCTCCGGTGAAGTTCAGGCTCGCGTAGATGATTAGAATGATGGCGACGATAAAAAAGAACAAAAACGCGATCAGTGTGGCGACATTAAACCAGGCTATCTTCGAACGGATCGTTTTGAACATTTTTCTTACCTATTATGTAGCCGATCCCTCGTAACGTATCGATTTTTACGTTTGAACCTTCGAGTTTTTTTCTTAAATTATGGATATATATTTCTATGTTGTTTCGGTTGATGATGTTATCCAGTCCCCAGACGCGGTCGATGATTTGGGCCCGGGTAAAGACCTGATTGGGGCGTCTGAGTAGGAGTTCTAAAATTTTGGCCTCTTTTTGGGTTAGCCGTTCGGTTTTGTCATTAAAAGACAAGAGGTTACGGTCCAGATCGAAAACGATGTCACCGTAGGCGATGTTGGTGACGCTCAGGCCGTGATCGAGCCTTCTGGCCAGTGCGCGGATACGGGCAAACAGCTCTTTGGTCGAAAACGGTTTGACCATAAAGTCGTCGGCGCCGAGATCGAGCGAACTGACCTTATCCTCGACCGTCCCCTTTGCGGTGAGCATCAGTACCGGGACCGAAATGTTGTTTTCGCGGATGAGATTTAAGATCTCAAGCCCGTCCTTATTCGGAAGCATGATATCCAAGACGATCACGTCGTAGATGGGATTTAGGGCGAGCTTCGCCCCCAGGTTTCCTTCGTTGGCTACATCGCAGTCGATGTTTTGCATCCGGCAAAGTTCCTCCAGCGCGTCCGTGACCATCTTGTCGTCTTCAATAAATAAAATTTTCATTATACGTTATACGTTGAAACGGAACAGAACAACGTCGTTGTCCTGCATAACGTAATCTTTTCCTTCTATTCTAGTAAGTCCTAATTCTTTTGTTTTCGCTTCGGATCCGTATTTTAAAAGGTCTTCGTAATTGGTGACTTCCGCCCGGATAAAACCCTTTTGCATGTCCGAATGGACCTTTCCCGCCGCTTCGGGGGCTTTTGTGCCTTTTTTGATCGTCCAGGCCCTACACTCGTCGGGTCCGGCCGTTAAAAAGGACATGAGTCCCAACAGGTCATAGGAAGACTTGATGACGCGTTTAAGGCCCGAATCGTCGATCCCCATATCCTGTAAGAACAGAGCCATTTCTTCTTCGTCGAGCTGTGAGAGTTCCTGTTCGATTTGGGCGGAAATTTTAAGAACTTTGTTTGGATCTTTCACGTATTCTTTTAAGTTTACCACATACTCGTTGTCTTCACCCAGATCGTCTTCCCCGACGTTGGCGACGTAAAGTACGGGTTTGGTCGTGATGAGTTGAAGCGATTTTATAAATTCAAGCTCGTCTTTTGAGTAGTTTTTAAGATCCGGGAAACGGCCCGCCTGCAGCTCAGAGACGAGTTTTTCCAGGATCTCCAAATTTTTTCGTTCTTCTTTTACGTTTCGGGCAAGTTTTTTCGTCTTTTCCAAACGACGCTCGAGAATTTCAAGATCCGCCAAAATGAGTTCCAGATTGACCGTTTCAAGATCGTCGACCGGATTGACCGTCCCGCTGACGTGGGCAATATCGTCGTTATTAAAGCAGCGCAGCACGTGTAAAATCGCGTCCACCTCTCGGATGTGGCTTAAAAACTTGTTCCCCAGTCCTTCGCCCTGGCTAGCGCCTTTAACTAGGCCCGCGATGTCGACGAACTCGATCGTCGTGGGAACGATTTTTTTGGTCTTATACAGCTCGCCGAGTTTGTCCAACCGCTCGTCCGGAACGGCCACGACGCCGACGTTTGATTCGATCGTACAAAACGGATAGTTCGCCGACTCGGCCCCGGCGTTCGTCAGCGCGTTAAAGATCGTACTTTTCCCTACGTTAGGAAGTCCGACTATACCTATTTTCATGATTTTCGTTTGCAAAAAAAAACGTAGGCTAACCTACATTTTTTACCGTTGGAAATATTCTCCAACGCCTCCTGTTTTACTTATACGTAATATTTTGCCCCTCTTTCCACAATCTTTCAAGATTGTAGAAGTCGCGGTCATCTTCGTGGAAAACGTGTACGACGACGTCTCCGTAATCGAGAACGATCCAGCGTTCGGAGTGCTTGCCTTCGATCTTGTCGGGCTCGATCCCTTCCTTGGCCAGTTCGTCTTCGACGGCGTTCGCGATGGCCCTCACCTGACGCTCGTTGGTCGCACTGGTGATGACGAAATAATCAAAAAGGATGGAAAGCCCGTTTAAATCGATCAAAGCGGTGTCCCGACCTTTTTTGTCGTCGATAATTTCCACGATATTTTCGGCTAGTTTCTTTGATTCTTCTATCTCAAAGTTTGAAGTTCGAGTTTTCTTTTTCATTTTTACTAAGCTGCGATCCTTAAATCTTTTCTTTGTTCAGAGACCGTAAGAGTCCCTTTAGCTCTTTCTATAAGTTTTAGTTTTCTACAGTTTACTCCATCTTTTACAAACGAGCCGTCGGGAAGTCCAACTTTGAAATAACCGCTCTTTCGCCTGGCCGTCACAAAGACTTCTCTTCCTTCAAAGAGGACCCGATCGCCTAGCCGAAAGCCAAACATTTCAAAGTCCGTCTGGGCTCTCCGTCTTACCCCACCTTTTAAAAATTTCGCCCGGTGGATCTGACGATTGTGGGCTCTCTTCTTGATCCGTTTATAGACGACCCCACAGGGAAGGGCTCCCGTGTTGCCCGAGATCATCAAGGCGTCGATAGCGTGGCTTTTTTTTTAGGCC